>NZ_JBEYYT010000028.1:0-45980 GCF_040645715.1 Spirillospora sp. NPDC046719
GCTCGGCGCCGAGGTCGTCCGGCTCGACCGCCTCGCCGCCGACGCGCTCGCCGGGGTCGTCCGTGACGCGCGCGGCGGCGCGCGCAACGTCGCGTGACCGCCGGAGAGGACCTCCCGCGACCGCCGGAGAAGACCTCGCGTGACCGCCGGGGAATCCGCGTGACCGCCGGGGAGACCGCCGCCGATCCAGGAAGCAGGGGTTGAGATGCCGCAGGGCAAGCCGGAATACGTGCCGGACGACGGGCTCACCACCAGGCAGCGCCGCAACCGGCCGCTGGTGATGGTGCACACCGGACCGGGCAAGGGGAAGTCGACGGCCGCGTTCGGGCTCGCGCTGCGGGCCTGGAACCAGGGCTGGCCGATCGGGGTGTTCCAGTTCGTCAAGTCGGCGAAGTGGCGGATCGGCGAGGAGAACGCGCTGCTCGCGCTCGGCCGCCTGCACGAGCGGACCGGCGAAGGGGGGCCGGTGTCCTGGAACAAGATGGGCGAGGGCTGGTCGTGGATCCAGCGGCCCGGCACCGAGGCCGACCACGAGGCCGACGCCCGCGAGGGCTGGGAGCAGATCAAGCGCGACCTGGCCGCCGAGAAGTACCGCCTCTACGTGCTGGACGAGTTCACCTATCCGATGAAGTGGGGCTGGGTCGACGTCGAGGACGTCGTCGCCGCGCTGGCGGACCGGCCCGGCAACCAGCATGTGGTGATCACCGGCCGGGACGCCGACCCGCGGCTGATCGAGGCCGCCGACCTGGTCACGGAGATGGCCAAGGTGCGGCACCCGATGGACAGCGGCCAGAAGGGGCAGAAGGGCATCGAGTGGTGAGCGTCCCGCGGCTCGTCGTCGCGGCGCCGTCGTCGGGAAGCGGCAAGACGACCGTGGCGACCGGGCTGATGGCCGCGCTCGCGACGCGCGGCCTGCGGGTCTCGCCGCACAAGGTGGGCCCGGACTACATCGACCCCGGCTACCACGCGCTCGCGACGGGCCGTCCCGGCCGGAACCTGGACCCCTGGCTGACGTCCGAGGACCTCGTCGTGCCGCTGTTCCTGCACGGCGCGCGGGACGCGGACATCGCGGTCGTCGAAGGCGTCATGGGCCTGTACGACGGCGCCGCCGGCCTCGGGCCGTCCGACTCGGCCGGGGGAGGGGACTACGCGTCCACGGCGCACGTCGCGACGCTCCTGGACGCGCCGGTCGTGCTGGTCGTGGACGCGTCCGCCGCCGCCGGGCGGTCCGTGGCGGCGCTCGTCCACGGGTTCCGGTCGTTCGGGACGGTCCGCGTCGGCGGCGTCGTCCTGAACCGGCTCGGCTCCGACGGCCACGAGCGCATGTGCCGCGCGGCCGTCGAGGAGCTCGGGCTGCCCGTCCTGGGCGCGCTGCGCCGCAGCGACGACGCCGCGACGCCGTCCCGGCACCTCGGCCTGATCCCGGCCGCCGAACGCAGCGCGGAGGCGGTGGACACCGTCCGGCGGCTGGGCGAGCTGGTCGCGGCGTCGTGCGACCTCGACGCCCTGCTCGCGCTCGCCCGGGAGGCGCCGGAGCTGGACGCCGCGCCTTGGGACCCGGCCGACGCCGTGCCGGAGAAGCACCCCGGACGCCCCCGGATCGCGGTGGCGGGCGGGCCCGCCTTCACGTTCGGCTACGCGGAGAACGAGGAACTGCTCGAAGCGGCGGGCGCGGAGGTCGTCCGGTTCGATCCGCTGCAGGACGCGGGCCTGCCCGAGGGGACGCGCGGAGTCGTCGTCGGGGGCGGGTTCCCCGAGGTGTACGCGGCGCAGCTGTCGTCCAACGAGCCGCTGCGCGAGGAACTGGCCGCCTTTGCGGACGCGTCCCGGCCCGTGTACGCCGAGTGCGCCGGACTCCTCTACCTCGCGGAGGAACTCGACGGCGCGCCCATGTGCGGTGTGCTGAATGGCGCCAGAGCGGCCATGGCCCCGCGGCTGACGCTGGGTTATCGTGCCGCGGTGGCGGTGGCCGACTCGGTCGTCGCCCGCGCGGGCGAACGGGTGCACGGGCACGAGTTCCACCGCACGGTGACGGACCCCGAACGCGGGGAGACCGCCGCCTGGCAGTGGTCCACGTCCGGCCCGGTCGGGTTCGTGCGGGGCGACTGCGTCGCGTCCTACCTTCACGTGCACTGGGCCGGATCGCCCTGGTTCGCCAGCCGGATGGTCGCGGCCTGCCTGTGACGGTCCCGCCTGCGGGCAGGGAAGGGAGCGGTGTGGACGTCTTCACCGGGGACGTGCGCCTGGAGGCCGGGCGCCTCGTCCTGCGCCCGTTCGGGCTCGACGACGCGCCCGACCTGATCGAGGTGATCCGCGCTGGCGAGGACTTCCTGCCGCCGAACTTCCCGGACGCGCTGGAGGCCGAGCCGCTCGCCTGGTTCCTGCGCGAAGGCGTCCACAAGGTGCACCGCTTCGGTCTCGGCATCCACCTGGCGGTGACCGATCGCGAGACGGGCGGCCTCATCGGCACCATCGGGCTTTTCAAAGTGGACTGGGCGCAACTGACCTGCGAGGTCGGATACGGGGTGCGGTCAAGCGCGCGCGGGCGCGGGTACGCGACCGAGGCCCTCACGCTCGTCTCGAACTGGGCGCTGCGGGACTGCGGGCTGTTCCGGGTCGAGCTGCGCGCCCTGACCACGAACCACGCCTCGATCCGGGTCGCCGAGAAGGCCGGCTACCTGCGCGAAGGGGTGGCGCGCGGCGCGGAACGCGACGCCGACGGCGTCAACCGGGACATGTTCGTCTTCAGCCGCATCGCGCCCGATCTCCGGCAAGGTGGTCCGGCATGCTGACCGATCCGGGGCCGCGCGGCGCGCCGCGTCCCGGGCCGGGCGCGGCCTCCGGGAGGCTCGACGCCCACGACCAGGAGGGACGGCCATGACCGGGATACAGGCGACGGAAGCGCCGGCGGTACGGCGGACGCTGGTGATGCACGGCGCGGACGCGGCGGACACCGCCCGCCGCATGCTGCCGCAACTGCCGGAGGACTGCTTCGTCCCCGCCGGCCGCGACGCGCTGCGGACCGCGGTCGGGGAGGGGCTCGCGCAGGTCGTGCTGGTCTCCGGCGTGGACGAGCAGGCCGCGATCGCGGGCGGCGTCCCCGCGCTGGCCGCGATCACCGCGGACATGGACGGCGGCCCGGCGCTGGCGGCCGAGGTCGAGGCGGCCGGGACGCCGCGCCGCGCCTACGAGCTGTGGGAGGCCGCCGGACGGCTCGGCCCGTGCGGACGGGAGCTGTGCCGCCGCACCGCCGGGGAGCTGGAACGCCTCGCCGCCGAGGCGGCCGGGTCGGCCGAGAGCCCGGTGGCGGCGCAGGTCGTGCTGGTCGACGCGAAGGGAGAGCGCATGGTGGGGATGTTCGGGCGGATGGCGCGGTAGCCGTGCTCACGGTCAGCGGCCGCGACGGCGCGCCGCGCTCCGGGACGGCGCTTGCGGCACGGGCGTTCGCGCTGGCGGGCGTGTCCCGGGACGACGCGCTCGTTGTGTCCGCCGCAGAGTTCCGGCGCGCGGTGAACGTCTGCCGTGCGCACCCCAAGGTGGCCGTCCTGACCGCCCCTGGCGCGGGGCCCGCCGAGCTGGGACGCGCGCTGTTCCCGCAGACGCCGCGCTCGTTCGTCGTGTGCGAGGACGTGGACGGGCCCTCCCAGCGCGTCGTCCACGTCCGTCCGGCGGAGGCGACCACGCGGCCGTGGCACAAGCCGGACGTGGTCCTCGTACTGGACAACCGGCGAGCGGCGGACACGCCCACATGGATCGCGGGTCCCGTTCTAAGGGAACCGGTCTGGGCGCTGGCTCAGGACGCCTTCGGTGGGGAACCGGCTCTGACACCCGAGGCGCGTGCGTTCGCCTTGGCCAAACTGGGTCCCCGCATAGGGGACATGGTGTGGGACATCGGTTCCGGCGACGGCTCGGTGGCGATCGAGTGCGCCCGGTTCGGCGCGGCGGCCGTCGCCCTCGACCGCGACGACTCCGTCTGCGTCCGGCTGCGGGAGAACGTCCGCAGGCACGGCGTCCGGGTCGCGGTGTCCAGGGGTGAGATCGGCACGGTCGTGGACCACCTGCCGGTTCCCGACGCCGTCTTCCTGGCGGACCCGTCCCCGGAGGCGCTCGCGACCTGCGCCGCGCAGGCCCGGCACCGCCTCGTCGCCACGGCACCGGCCGGGGCCGTCCCCGCGCTCATGGACGTCGTCGCAGGCCACGGCTTCATAGCGCACGCCACCACCCTCCAGACGATCCCGCTCTCCGGCGACGCGGAGCTGCCGTCCCCGATCACCCTCCTCTGGGCCGAACGCCCCGCCCCCGTCGCCGGAACGCCCGCACCTAAGCGGATCAGGGGCATCGAGACGCTCCCGCCCCCGCCCGGACGCTCGGTCCTGTGACGCTGGTCATCGGGGTGGGCGCGTCCAGCCGGGCGGACGCGCGCGAGATCGGCGCGCTGATCGGCGCCGTGCTGGCCCGCGACGACCTGCGCGGCGAGGACGTCGCGTGCCTGGCGACCGTGGAGGCCCGCGCGGGCGCGGGCGGTGTCCGCGATGCCGCCGAAATGCTCGGATTTCACCTCGTCGCCTACTCTGTGGGCGTGCTGGCGCAGGTGGCGGTGCCGAACCCGGCGGAGGGCGTACGGGCCCGGACCGGGACGGCGAGCGTGGCCGAGGCGGCGGCCCTGCACGGGGCCCGTGCGCTCGGCGGCGGCGCACGCCTCGTCGTGGCGAAGCGCGCGACCGCGCGCGCCACGGCGGCGGTCGCCCGGATCGTCCCGGCGGCGCCGCGTGCGGCGGGCGCTCCGGCCGCCGCGGGCGGCCGCGGGATCACCGGCGAACCCGGTGAACCCGGCGAAGCCGGGTCATAGCGACCGGCGACCCGTGAAACCCTAGGTGCCCGACGACGAACCTCCCGGCGACCACGAGGACCGACCGTGACCCACCCGACCATGATCAATCTGGAGGCGCAGTGACCGTACGCCAGCCCCACCCGATCGAGGTCCGGTCCTACGAGATCCTGCGCTCGCGGGTCGACCTGTCGCCGATGCCGCCGCTGTGGCGGGCCGTCGCGGAGCGGGTGATCCACGCCACCGCCGACCTGGAGTACGCGGTGGACCTGGTCACCTCGGAGGACTTCCTCGTCCAGGGCTGGTCCGCGCTGCGCTCCGGCGCCCCGATCGTCACCGACGAGCACATGACCGCCGCCGGGATCAGTGCCCGCGAGACGGCCTGCCACGCCGACGACCCCGCCGCCGCGCGGATGGCGCGCGCCGCCGGGATCACCCGGCCGGCCGCCGCGGTCCGCATCGCCTACTCCGAGGTCGGGCCGGGCGCGGTCTGGGTGGTCGGGTCCGCACCCGAGGCGATCTTCGAGATCATCGCGCGCCGGGTCCGGCCCGCGCTGGTCGTCGGCACGCCCGTCGGCTTCGTGGGCGCGGCCGAGGCGAAGGAGGCGCTGCGGGCCAGCGGGCTTCCGCAGCTCAGCAACGTCTCGGAGAAGGGCGGCCCGGCGGTCGCCGCCGCGGCCGTCAACGCGCTGCTCTACTACGAGCAGGCCCCGCAGCCCTTCGGCCAGGGCGCGCCCTCGCAGGGCCGGGCCGCTCCGTCGTACGGCCAGGGCTCTCCGTCGTACGGCCAGGGCTCTCCGTCGTACGGGCAGGGCGCTCCGTCGTACGAGCAGGGGGCGCCGTGATCGGGCACAGGCCGGTGATCGCCGGACCCGACGACGGCGCCGACGAGGTCGACCTGCGCCACCACGGGGACGCCGAGGTCGGCGGCGGGCTCGCCGACTTCGCCGTGAACGTCCGCACCGGCATGCCGCCCGCGTGGCTCGCCGACCGGCTCCGCGCGTCCGTCGCCGACCTGGCCGGCTACCCCGACCCGCGCCCGGCCCGGCGGGCCGTCGCGCGGCGGCACGGCAGGGCCG
Source organism: Spirillospora sp. NPDC046719 (assembly GCF_040645715.1). NCBI lineage: Bacteria > Bacillati > Actinomycetota > Actinomycetes > Streptosporangiales > Thermomonosporaceae > Spirillospora > Spirillospora sp. NPDC046719. The sequence goes on from NZ_JBEYYT010000028.1 coordinate 5,908, forward strand.
CCGAGGAGGTGCTCCTCACCGCCGGCGCCGCCGAGGCGTTCGTGCTGCTGGCACGCGTCCTGACGCCCCGCAAGGCGGTCGTGGTGCATCCGCAGTTCACCGAGCCGGAGGCGGCGCTGCGGTCCGCCGGGCACGCGGTGGAGCGGGTCGTCCTCGGCAAGGACTTCACCCTCGACCCGGCCGCCGTGCCGGACGACGCCGACCTCGTCGTGATCGGCAACCCGACCAACCCCACCTCGGTGCTGCACCCGGCCGCCGCGATCACCGCGCTGTCCCGGCCCGGCCGGACCGTCGTGGTGGACGAGGCGTTCATGGACTGCGTCCCGGGTGAGCCGGAGACCCTCGCGACCCGGCTGCCCGCCGGGATCGTGGTGATCCGCTCGCTGACCAAGACGTGGGGCCTCGCCGGGCTGCGCGCCGGATACCTGCTCGCCGACCCGTACCTGGTGAGCCGGCTGGCGGACGCGCAGCCGCTGTGGGCGGTGTCCACGCCCGCGCTGGTGGCGATCGAGGCGTGCTGCGAACCGGCCGCGATCGCCGAGGCGCGGGCCTGGGCCGCCGACCTCGCCGCCGAACGCGACCGGCTGGCCGGCGAGCTGACCGCCCGGGGCCTGTACGTGGTGCCCGAGGCGCGCGCGTCGTTCCTGTGCCTGCGCGTGCCCGACGCGCTCGGCATCCGGGCGCTGCTGCGGCAGCGCGGCTACGCGGTCAGGCGCGGGGACACCTTCCCGGGCCTCGGCACCGACTGGCTGCGCATCGCCGTGCGCGACCGCGCGTCCAACGACGCACTGCTGGAGGTGCTCGGTGAGCTGGGAATCTGAGGGAGGCGACGTGCCGGACAAGGAAGCAGGCGGCGTGATCGAGGAGACGCTGGCCGCCATCGCGCCGCCCGACCGGGCCGCGATGGACGAGGCCCGCGACCTGCAGGGCCGGCTGACCAAGCCGCCGGGGTCGCTCGGCGTGCTGGAGGAGGTCTCGGTCCGGCTCGCCGGGCTGGCGGGGCGGTGCCCGCCGCCGCTGCCCGAGCCCGCGGCCGTCGCCGTCTTCGCCGCCGACCACGGCGTGCACGCACAGGGCGTCACCCCCTGGCCACAAGAGGTCACCGCGCAGATGGTCGCGAACTTCGTGGCCGGCGGGGCGGTCGTCAACGCGTTCGCCAAGCAGGTCGGCGCCCGCGTCACCGTCGTGGACATCGGCGTCGCCGCGCCGCTGGAACCGGCGCCCGGCCTGCTCTCCCGCAAGATCGCGCCCGGCACCGCGGACATGACCGCCGGACCCGCGATGACCGCGGACGAGGCCCGCCGCGCCGTCGCCACCGGCATCGAGGTGGCCCGCGAGCTGGCGGGCCGGGGCGCCCGCTGCCTGATCACCGGTGACATGGGCATCGCCAACACCACCGCGTCCGCCGCGCTGATCGCCGCGTTCACCGGCCTGCCGCCCGAGCGGGTCACCGGCCGCGGGACCGGCATCGACGACGCCACCCACGCCCGCAAGGTCGAGGTCGTGCGGACGGCCCTCGCCCGGCACGGCCTCCTCGACGGCGCGGGCTCCCGCGACCCGATGGACGTCCTGGCGGCCGTCGGCGGCTTCGAGCACGCCGGGATCGCCGGGTTCGTCCTCGGCGCGGCCGCGCTGCGCGTCCCGGTCGTGCTGGACGGGGTGATCGCCGGATCGGCGGCCCTCGCCGCCGCCGCGCTGAGCCCCGACGCCCTCGCCGGCTGCGTCGCCGGGCACCGCTCCGCCGAGCCCGGCCACTCCGCCGCCGTCGATCATCTCGGGCTGCGCCCGCTCGTCGACCTGGAGCTGCGGCTCGGCGAGGGGACCGGCGCCCTGCTGGCGTTGCCGCTGGTCCAGGGCTCGGTACGGGTGCTGCACGAGGTCGCCACGTTCGACTCGGCCGGCGTCACCGAGAAGGAGGCGGCGCCCCGTAACGAGCTGATCTCGGAATGAGTCACGCTCGGCTATCGAACGGCCGGAGCCCCTCTCCATGAACTCGCCAACCCGAGTACCTTTGTTCCGCAAAGACACTTGTCCGTCACCGGCGTCCGAAAGAATCACCACGTGCCCCCGTACCTGCTAGGTCTGCGCCTTCGAGGGCGACGCGTCCTCGTCGTCGGCGGCGGCCGGGTCGCGCAGCGCCGCGTCCCCGCGCTGCTGGACGCGGGCGCCGAGGTCGTCCTCGTCTCGCCCGAGGTGACCGCCTCGCTGCAGGGCCTCGCCGAGGCGGGCCGCATCGCCTGGCACGCCCGCCCCTACCGGCGCGGCGACTGCGCGGGCGCCTGGCTGGTGCAGGCCGTGACCGACGACGCCAAGGTCAACGGGGACGTCGTCGCCGACGCGGAGGCCGCCCGGATCTGGTCGGTGCGGGCCGACGACGCCGAGTCGTCCCCGGCCTGGACGCCCGCGAGCGGGCAGGCCGGCGACGCCACCGTCGGGGTGCTGCTCGGCGGCGACCCGCGCCGCGCCGCCGGCATCCGCGACGCCGTCGTGGACGGGCTCCGCGACGGCGCCCTGGAGTCCCGGCACTCCCGGCGCAAGCCGTCCGGCGTAGCGCTGGTCGGCGGCGGCCCTGGCGACCCGGGCCTGATCACCGTCCGCGGCCGGCAGCTGCTCGCGATGGCCGACGTCGTCGTCACCGACCGGCTCGCCCCCGGCGGGCTGCTGGACGAGCTGGCCGACGACGTCGAGGTCATCGACGCCGCGAAGATCCCCTACGGCCGGACCGTCACCCAGGACACGATCAACGACTACCTCGTCGAGCACGCGAAGCAGGGGAAGTTCGTCGTCCGCCTCAAGGGCGGCGACCCCTTCGTCTTCGGCCGCGGCGGCGAGGAGGCGCTGCACTGCGCCCGCAACGGCGTCCCGGTCACGGTGGTCCCCGGGATCAGCAGCTCGGTCGCGGTGCCGTCCGCGGCCGGCATCCCGGTGACCCACCGCGGCGTCGCGCAGGAGTTCCACGTCGTCTCCGCGCACGTCCCGCCGGGGCACCCCGAGTCCACCGTCGACTGGGAGGCGCTCGGCCGCGCCCACGGGACGCTCGTCCTGCTCATGGCGGTGGAGCGGATGGCGCTCATCGCGCCCGCCCTGGTGCGCTATGGTCGGTCGTCCGACACGCCGGTCGCCGTCATCCAGGACGGCACCCTCCCGGGCCAGCGGACGCTGACCGCGACGCTGGGCACCGTGGCCGACGAGATGGCCGCCGGCGGAGTCCGGCCCCCGGCGATCGTGGTCGTGGGCGACGTGGTCGACGTGGCGCGAGAGATCGACATGATTCGAGCCGACTTGGGACGGGATCCGTGACACCCCCCGCAGAGCGAAGCGCGGTCCACGACGAGGAGGCGGGCACCGGACGCGGAGGCGAGGACTCCGCGAAGCCCGCGTCCCGGAAAGCCATGCCCGAAGAGCACGCGCCGTCCGGCGCCGCGACGGTCCGGCAGGGCGAGCTGGTCAGAGCGCTGACCGCGCTGCGCGAGCAGCTCGGCGCCTTCGACTTCCTGCTCGACGTGCCCGGCGTCGAGGAGGCCCGCGAGGCCCGCGACGAGCTGCGCAACCAGCTCGACGACTACGTCCTGCCCCGCCTCCAGGCGGCGGGCGCGCCGATGCTGGTGGTGCTCGGCGGGTCGACGGGCGCGGGCAAGTCCACGCTGGTCAACACGCTCGTCGGGGCCCGCGTGAGCGCCACCGGCGTGCTCCGCCCCACCACCAGCAGCCCGATCCTGGTCTGCCATCCCGACCACGTGCAGTGGTTCATGGAGGGGCCGCTGCTGCCCGGGATGGGCCGCGTCCGCGGCCCGGCGCCCGACGCCATCGCGGGCGACCAGCTGGTCATCATCGCCAGCGAGGCCCTCCCGCCTGGCCTGGCGCTGCTCGACAGCCCCGACTTCGACTCGGTCTTCGAGGACCACTACGAGTTCGCCACCAAGCTGATGGCGGCCGCCGACCTGTGGCTGTGCGTCACCACCGCCGCCCGCTACGCCGACGCGCAGGTGTGGCAGATGCTCCAGCGCGCCAAGGAGAACGGCGCCACGATCGGCGTCGTGCTCTCCCGCGTCCCGCAGGGCGACGGCCCCGGCGGCCGCGCCGGATCGGTCGGGCAGGGCAGCTCCGACGTCGTCGAGCACTTCGGCGAGATGCTCGACGAGCACGAGGTCGGCGACGCCCGCCGCTTCACGATCCCCGAGACACGGATCGAGGAGAGCCGGCTCCCCGAGGAGACCGTCGAGGACATCCGCGACTGGCTCACCGGCGTCGCCGAGGACGTCGAGGACCGCGAGGTCGTCATCAGCGACACCCTCGCCGCCGTCCTCGACAGCTTCCGCACCCGCGTCCCCGAGCTGGCCCGCCAGGTCGAGGCGCAGGTCGAGCAGCGCGCCGAGCTCGCCCAGCAGGTCGAGGCCGCCTACGGCACCGCCCTCGCCGAACTCGACGAGGCCACCCGCAACGGCTCCCTGCTGCGCGGCGAGGTCCTCGCCCGCTGGCAGGACTTCGCCGGCACCGGCGACCTGCTGCGCGCCCTGCACGTCCAGCGCGCGCGCCGCGGCCGAGGCTCCAACCGGCGCCACCGCAGCCCCGCCCGTGTGCGCGCGCTCAAGGCCGCGCTGCGCAGCGGCCTCGAATCGCTGATCATGTCGACCGCCGAGCACGGCGCCGAGCAGGTCGTCGCCCGCTGGCGCGCCCACCCCGCCGGCGGCACGGTGCTCGCCGGGCGCGGCGACGAGATCGGGCACGTCTCCCCGGAGCTGTCGCGCCGCGTCACCCGGGCCGTCAGCGCCTGGCAGGACCACGTCCAGGAGCTGATCCGCACCGAGGGGGTGACCAAGCGCTCGGTCGCCAAGCTCGTCTCGTTCGACACCGAGGCGGTCTCCCTCGTCCTGATGATCGGACTGCTCGGCTACGGCACCTCCGACGTGGCCGTCGAGGGCGGCAACAGCGCCGTCCCGCAGCGGCTGCTGAAGGCGCTGTTCGGCGCCGAGTCGCTGCGCGGCATGGGCGCCAAGGCCCGCGCCGACCTGCGCAGCCGCATCGGGATGCTGTTCGACGAGGAGGCCATCCGGTTCGGGCAGGTGCTCGACGGCGCCGGCCTCCCCGACGAGACCGTCCCCGTCCAGCTGTACCAGGCCACCTACAACCTCGAGGTCGCCCGATGACCACCTCGGCCCTGCCCGCCGGCTCGCCGACGAGCCCCGGCGGCATCCCGGTCCCCGCCACGGACGTCCCCGGCGGGCCCCCGGAGGTGCCCGCCGAGCGCGCCGAGCCCGCCGCCCCCACCCTCACCGACCGGCTCAACGGCCTGGACCGCCTCGTCGAGGCCGGCACCGGACGGCTGGACCGGCCGCTCCTCGACGACGCCGGAGCGCTGCTCGACCGGGCCGGGCAGCGGCTGCGGCTCTCCGGCGAGCACACCGTCGTCACCCTCGCCGGCGGCACCGGCAGCGGCAAGTCCTCGCTGTTCAACGCCATCTGCGGGCTGGAACTCTCGCCCACCGGCATGCGCCGCCCCATGACCTCGAAGGCGCACGCCTGCGTCTGGGGCCTCGACGGCGCCGGCCCCCTGCTGGACTGGCTCGACGTCGACAAGCGGCACCGCTACGCCCGCGCCAGCGCCCTCGACCTGGAGCGCGCCGACAGCTCCCTGCAGGGCCTCGTCCTGCTCGACCTGCCCGACCACGACTCCATCCAGGCCATGCACCGCGCCGAGGTCGACCGGTTCGTGGCGATCGCCGACCTGCTCGTCTGGGTCGTCGACCCGCAGAAGTACGCCGACGCCGCCCTGCACCGCAACTACATCGTCCCGTTCGCCCGGTACGCCGGCGTCACGCTGATCGTCCTCAACCAGGTCGACCGGCTCGCCCCCGACGAGATCGACGACTGCGTCGCCGACCTGCGCCGCCTCCTGGAGGCCGAGGGCCTCGCCCAGCCGCGCATCATCACCACCTCCGCCGTCGCCGAGGACGGCGTGCACGGCTTCCGCGACGTCCTCGTCGACACCGTCGCCGCCCGCCGGGCCCGCAGCGAACGCCTCGCCGCCGACGTCGACCGGATCGCCGAGCGCTTCGCCGAGCACCGCTTCGACGCCGAGCCCCCCACCAGCGTCGACGAGGGCCGCCGCACCGAACTCGTCCAGGCCCTCACCGACGCCGCCGGCGCGCCCGCCGTCGCCGAGGCCATGGAGAGCGCCTACGAGCTGCGCGCCGCCGACTTCGTCGGCTGGCCCGTCAGCGCCCTGATCACCCGGCTCCGCTCGGACCCGCTGCGCCGGATGCGCCTCACCGAGCTGCGCGAGGAGCTCCGCAACGCCTTCACCGGCCCCATCGGCGCCCAGCAGGGCGACGTGGACAACGCCCTGGCCGGCGTCACCGACGGCATCACCGGCGAGCTGCCCGTGCACTGGGCCCGCTCCGTCCGCGCCGCCGCCCGCTCGCACGCCACCGAGATCCCCGAGGCGCTCGGCGACTCCCTCAAGGAGGCGCTGCCCACCTTCAACCAGGTGCCGCGCTGGTGGTGGCTGGTCAAGACCTGGCAGTACTTCCTGATCCTGGTCGCCGTCCTCAGCGTCGTCTGGATCGGCGTCCTGGTCGCCTACGGCGTGCTCAAGGTCGGCGGGGACGACCCGAGCGGCCTCATCGGCCGGTCGGGGCTCATCCCGTACGTCGCCGTCCTGGTCGCCTGCACCCTCGGCATGGGCTGGCTCACCTCGTCCGCCTGCCGCAACCTCGTCGCGCTCTCCTCCGCCAAGCACGGCGACAAGATGGAAGAGCACATGCGCGAGGGCATCGAGCGCGTCGCCCGCGACAAGGTCCTCGAACCCGTCGCCGCCGACCTGCGCGTCTACGCGGGCTTCCGGCACGACGTGGACATCGCCCTGGGGCGCCCGCCCGCATAGTTATCCACATTTCCCGCAAGGCTGTCGCGGACGGTGACGGCTCGGGCACCGTTGGTTCCGTAAGTCGCGAACCAACGGAGGACCCGTGAACGAAGCGCACGTCACCGTCATCGGCTGGACCGCCGCCGAGCCCTACTACACCGTCACCGGCAACGGCACGCCGTTCCTGTCCCTGCGGGTCGGGTGCACGCCCCGCCGCTACGACCGCGAGGCCGGCTCCTGGCAGGACCTCGACACCATGTTCCTGACCGTCAACTGCTGGCGCGGCCTCGCCGACAACGTCAACGCCTCCGACTTCCGGCGCGGCACGCCCGTCCTGGTCACCGGCCGGCTCCGCGTCCGCCAGTACGAGCGCGACGGCCAGTGGCGGTTCTCCGCCGAGATCGAGGCGAACACCGTCGGGCACGACCTGGGCCGGGGCACCGCCGACTTCCGCCCCGTCCAGCGGGGCGGCGCCCTCACCGACGAGGACCGCCAGGCCGCCCGCGACGCCGCCGACCAGTGGGCCCTCACGGCCCCGCCCGACGCCGAAGGCGGGATCCCCGCCGAACCCGCCCCCCAAGCCGCCTGACCAGGCCGGCCGTCAGTACCCAGGCGTCGGCCGGCCTCTGCGAACGGAAAGCCACCACAGCACCGCCCTAAAAGCTCATAAGGGCGAGGCATCGATTCGATGAGGGTGGCGGTGCGTGAAGGCGCCCATGCGATGAGTGAGGTGAAGTATGCGCGATGCGGCGGCGGGCGCCTGGGCGTCCGGGATTCGGGGTACCGGACTTGAGCGGACGGGGGCGGGGCCGGCAGATCGATCGCTGCCGGTCTTCGCCCCCGCACCGTCGGGGTCCTGCGGCCCGGCTAGATCCAGGAAACGCCGCGCATGGTGTTGCCCCCCTCAGGATGTGCCGAGGTCCGCCGATCCGCGGCCTCCTATGCATGGTGCCCAGAACGGTCACCAGCATGTGCCCTACCGAAGGTACCTGTTTCCCGCCCGTTCCGCACACGTTGCAACTATCGTGTTACACAACGTGATGCGTGTAAGGGGGAAGGATGACGGCAGTGCAGTCGTCCGCCGAGGACCGGGGCGGGGAACTCACCCGCGTGCCCCGCCGCCGATCGCTTCTGGGGCGTCCGTCCCTGCTCGTGGTCTATGTGCCGGCGGTGGTCGCCGTCCATCTGGGGTTGATCGTCGCCCTGCTGTTCCGCACGCCCTTCCGGCTCCACGACCTGGCGACCTTCGCGGCGCTGCTGGCGTGCGGCGCGGTCTGCATCGAGGCCACCCGCCGCCTCGGCATGCCGGCGGGGGTGGCGCGGGACCTGCTGTCGGCCTGGTGGCTGCCCGTGGCGCTGCTGCTGCCGCCGCTGTACGCGCTGCTGATCCCGATCCCCCTGCAGGCGCTCCTGCAGTTCCGGGTGCGCCGGACCCTGGTCTACCGGAGGGGCCTGGTCGCCTCGGCGCTCGGCATAGCCGGAGCATGCGCGTCGCTGGTGTTCCACGTCGTGGTGCCACACCCGCTGGCGGGCGCGCCGCAATGGGTGGTGGAGGCGTATCCGGGCATCCCGGCGGCGGTCGGGTGCGCGGCGCTGTTCACCATCGTGAACACGGCGCTGGTCGCGGTGGCCGCGCACGCCGCCAACCCGGAGAGCCGCTGGCGGGACGTCCTCTGGACGCGCGAGAGCCTGCTGCTGGACGTGGTCGAGCTGTGCGTCGGCATCCTCGTCGCGATCACGAGCGCGCTGACGCTCGGGCTGCTGGTGCTGGCGCTGCCGCCGGTGATGCTGCTGCAGCGCAGCCTGATGCACCAGCAGCTGCAGGCCGCCGCGCGCACCGACGCCAAGACCGGCCTGCTGAACGCGGCGGCCTGGCAGCGGGAGGCCGACACCGAGCTGTCCCGGGCCCAGCGCACCCATGACGCCCTCGCGCTGCTGCTGATCGACATCGACCACTTCAAACGGGTGAACGACACCCACGGCCACCTGATCGGCGACCAGGTGCTCGTCGGCGTGGCCAGCACCCTCTGCCACCAGCTGCGCGACTACGACGTGGTGGGCCGGTTCGGCGGCGAGGAGTTCGTGGTCCTGCTGCCGGGCGCCGACACCGTCGAGGCGTGCCGGGTGGCCGAGCGCCTGCGCGGCCGCGTCCGCCGCCTCGCCGTCCCCGCGGAGGAGGGCACCGTCACGGTCACGGTCTCGGTCGGCGTCGCGCTGTTCCGCACCCACGGCGAAGACCTCATCGAACTGCTCGCGGCCGCCGACCTCGCCCTCTACCGCGCCAAGGAATCCGGCCGCGACCGCGTCTGCCTCCCCGCCGTAGACACCCCCCGCCCCGACGACACCTGATCCCCGACCCCCCGCCCCGACCAGCCCGCCCCGACCAGCCCGCCCCGACCAGCCCGCCCCGACCAGCCCGCCCCGACCAGCCGCGAGGACGACCGGCTGCCCGTCCGTCGACACCGGATTCTCTAGCCCCGGCTATTCGGCGCCGCCTGCCGGTGCTCGCCTGCTTCGCCCGCTCGCGCCTGCCAACCTGTGCTTGTCGGCCTGTGCTTGTCTTGGCTCCTCGCGGTCGTTGGGTGCGTCCCGGCGGTTTCTTCTTGGGCGGTGGTGGCGGGGTTTTGAGGCTTTGGGGCGAGATCGTTTGGGGGTTTGCGGGGCCTGGTTCTGTTGGCCTGGGTTCCTTGCCTTGGTAGTGGTGAGGGCAGGGGCGGGCTTTGGGGGCCGTGGTTCGCCGTGGCGGGCCGGGGCAAGGGGCGGGAGGGCGACGAAATGGTGGCGGCGACCCCCTAGTCTTGAAACATGGCCGAGTACATCTACACGATGCAGCGTGTGCGCAAAGCACATGGCGACAAGGTCGTCCTGGACGACGTCACCCTGCATTTCCTTCCAGGCGCCAAGATCGGCGTTCTGGGGCCGAACGGCACCGGTAAGTCGACGCTGCTGCGCATGATGGCCGGTCTGGAACAGCCGTCCAACGGCGACGCGCGCCTCATGCCGGGCTTCACCGTCGGCATGCTGCAGCAGGAGCCGCCGCTGAACGAGGAGAAGACCGTCCTCGGGAACGTCGAGGAGGGCGTCGCCGAGACCAAGGCGATGGTCGACCGGTTCAACGAGATCGCCGAGAAGATGGCGACGGACTACTCCGACGAGCTGATGGAGGAGATGGGCAAGCTGCAGGAGCAGCTCGACCATCGCAACGCCTGGGACCTCGACAGCCAGCTCGAGCAGGCGATGGACGCGCTGCGCTGCCCGCCCGGCGACGCCGAGGTCAGCAAGCTGTCCGGAGGCGAGCGGCGTCGGGTCGCGCTGTGCAAGCTGCTGCTGGAGGCGCCCGACCTGCTGCTGCTGGACGAGCCCACCAACCACCTGGACGCCGAGAGCGTGCAGTGGCTGGAGCAGTTCCTCGCCAAGTACGAGGGCACCGTCCTGGCCGTCACCCACGACCGGTACTTCCTGGACAACGTCGCGACGTGGATCCTGGAGCTCGACCGCGGCCGCTGCTACCCCTACGAGGGCAACTACTCCACCTACCTGGAGAAGAAGGCCGACCGGCTGAAGGTCGAGGGCAACAAGGACGCCAAGCGCAAGAAGCGCCTGCAGGACGAGCTGGAGTGGGTCCGCTCGAACCCGAAGGCGCGGCAGACGAAGAGCAAGGCGCGTCTGGAGCGCTACGAGGAGATGGCGGCCGAGGCGGCCAAGACCCGGAAGCTGGACTTCGAGGAGATCCAGATCCCGCCGGGCCCGCGCCTGGGCAACACCGTGATCGTCGCGGACAAGCTGGGCAAGGGGTTCGGCGACCGGGCCCTGATGGACGACCTGTCGTTCAACCTGCCGCCGAACGGCATCGTCGGAGTCATCGGCCCGAACGGCGTCGGCAAGACCACCCTGTTCCGCATGATCGTGGGGGAGGAGCAGCCGGACAGCGGCGAGCTGCGGCTCGGCGAGACCGTCAAGATCTCCTACGTGGACCAGGGCCGCGGCGGCCTCGACCCGAAGAAGACCGTGTGGCAGGCCGTCTCCGACGGCCTCGACCACATCAACGTCGGGCAGGTCGAGATGCCGTCCCGCGCGTACGTGGCGGCGTTCGGCTTCAAGGGCCCCGACCAGCAGAAGCCGACGGGCGTCCTGTCCGGCGGTGAGCGCAACCGGCTGAACCTGGCGCTGACCCTGAAGCTGGGCGGCAACGTCCTGCTGCTGGACGAGCCGACCAACGACCTCGACACCGAGACGCTGTCCAGCCTGGAGAACGCGCTGCTGGAGTTCCCCGGCTGCGCCGTGATCACCTCGCACGACCGGTGGTTCCTGGACCGCATCGCCACGCACATCCTGGCGTGGGAGGAGGGCTCGAACTGGTTCTGGTTCGAGGGCAACTTCGCCGACTACGAGAAGAACAAGATCGAGCGGCTGGGCGCCGACGCCGCCCGCCCGCACCGGGTGACGCACCGCAAGCTCACCCGCGACTGATCGGCTGATCGGCGGTGAACGGCCGCGCGGGCACCCGGGTGCCGGCGCGGCCGTTCGGCTGTTCGGCAGGGGGCGGCGACGCCGATTGATTCAGCCCGCGCATCGGACGATGCGCAAACAGTGTTGGACGGGTATCACCGCAGGCTCCTATCGTCCCTGAGGTGGGGTCGACGGGGGCAGCCGGGAGGTCGGGACGACGATGAGCACGCCCAGGATCACGGAGATGCGGGTCGTGCCGGTCGCCGGGCGCGACGGCATGCTGCTCAACCTCAGCGGCGCGCACGCGCCGTTCTTCACCCGCAACCTGCTGCTGCTCACCGACGAGTCCGGCGCCACCGGCGTCGGCGAGGTCCCGGGCGGCGAGGCCATCCGGCGGACGCTGGAGGACGCGCGGGAACTGGTCGTGGGGCGCCGGATCGGCCGGTCCGACGAGGTGCTCAACGGTGTGCGCGCCGCGTTCGGCCACCTGGACGCCGGCGGGCGCGGCCCGCAGACGCATGACACGAGGGTCGCCGTCCACGCGCTGACCGCGATCGAGTCATGCCTACTCGACCTGATGGGCCAGTACCTGGAGGTGCCCGTGGCGGCGCTGCTGGGCGACGGCGTCCAGCGCACGCGGGTCCCGGTCCTCGGCTACCTGTTCTACGTCGGCGACCGGCGCCGGACCGACCTGCCCTACCCGGAGCCGGAGGACGGCGCGGACGGGTGGCTGCGCGTCCGGTACGAGGAGGCGCTGACGCCGGACGCCATCGTCCGGCAGGCGGAGGCGGCGCGGGACCGGTACGGGTTCGCCGACTTCAAGCTGAAGGGCGGGGTGCTGCCCCCCGACGAGGAGGCGGACGCGGTGCGGGCGCTGGCCGTCCGGTTCCCGTCCGCGCGGATCACCCTCGACCCGAACGGCGCGTGGCCGCTGGAGGAGGCCGTCCGGATCGGCCGGGACCTGTCCGATGTGCTGGCCTACGCCGAGGACCCGTGCGGCGCCGAGCGCGGCTACTCGGGACGCGAGACGATGGCGGAGTTCCGGCGGGCGACCGGGTTGCGGACCGCCACCAACATGATCGCGACGGACTGGCGGGAGCTGGGGCACGCGATCCGGCTGGACGCGGTGGACATCCCGCTCGCCGACCCGCACTTCTGGACGATGCGCGGCTCGGTGCGCGTCGCGCAGCTCTGCCAGGCGTGGGGCCTGACCTGGGGCTCGCACTCCAACAACCACTTCGACGTGTCGCTGGCGATGTTCACGCACGTGGCGGCCGCCGCGCCCGGCGACATCACGGCGATCGACACGCACTGGATCTGGCAGGACGGGCAGCGCCTCACCCGGGACCCGCTGCGGATCGAGGGCGGCGAGGTCGCGCTGCCGGACGCGCCGGGGCTCGGCGTGGAGATCGACGAGGAGCGCGTCGAGGCGGCGCACCGGCTGTACGTCGAGCACGGCCTCGGCGACCGCGACGACGCGGCGGCGATGCGGTACCTCGTACCGGGCTGGACGTTCGACCCGAAGCGACCCTGCCTGGTGCGGGACGCCCCGGCCTGACAGGGCCGCCTGAGCCGCCCGCCCAAGACGGCCCCCTCCGAGGTGGTGGCCCGGGGCGGGCACCGAGGGCTTGGCCGCCGGCCGGTACCATCGGGCCGACCGGTGGAGACCCCCGCCCCCGGACCCCAGGCACCCGACCCCCAGGCGAGGACATGCAGCAGACCGACCTGCCCGCGGCCGAGTACCGGCACGTCTACGAGTTCTACATCCGGTTCGGGGACATCGACTCCCAGGGCCATGTGAACAACGTCAAGTTCCTCGGCTACCTCGAGGACGCGCGCCTGGAGATGTTCCACGGCGACCCGGTGCGCAAGGGCGAGCAGCCGGTCCGGGGCATGGTGATCTCCCGGCACGAGATCGACTACCGGCTGCCGCTGCTGCCGACCGTCTACCCGATCCGCGTCGAGACGTGGGTGACGGAGGCGCGCGCCGCGTCGTTCAAGCTGGCCTACGAGGTGCGCGACGACGAGAACGTGTACGCGACCGCCACCTCGACGCTCGTCGCGTTCGACGTGGAGGCCAACCGGCTGCGCCGCTTCACGCCGGAGGAGCGCGAGTTCATCGGACGGTACGTCGTCCCCGCGGAGTGAGTCCCGCCGCCCGTCCCAGCCGCATGCGCGACGCCCGCGGCCGTTCGCGTGATGACCATGGCGTCACGGATAAATAACAAGCGCAACAGCAATCCGTTTTCGCCGCACATATCCCTCTAGGGTCGCGTCGCGAAATGTGGCGAACCCACGTGGAAGGGACGAAATGCGGCGCATCTCACGAGGAGCGATCGCCCTGCTGCTCGCCGCGGGCATGGCCGGCACCGGCGCCACCGCGGCGCAGGCGGCGACCCCCGCGACGGCGGGCAGGGCGGCTCAGCCGGACGACATCCTCGCCCGGCTCAAGGCCATCCCCGGCATGCAGGTGACGGAGAAGGCCTCGACGATCCCCGGCTACCGCTGGTTCTGGCTCGAGTACCGGCAGCCCGTCGACCACCGCAACCCGAACGGGCAGTGGTTCGAGCAGCGGATCATGCTCCAGCACAAGTCGGCGGACCGCCCGATGGTGCTCTACACCAGCGGCTACGACACCCCCGAGACCATGTTCACCGCCGAGCCGACCGCGCTCGTCGACGGCAACCAGATCTCCGTGGAGTACCGCTACTTCACCCCGTCCCGGCCCGAGCCGACGGACTGGAAGAAGGACACGATCTGGCAGGCCGCCACCGACGAGCACCGGATCGTCGGCGCGCTCAAGACGATCTACAAGGGCAAGTGGATCTCGACGGGCGCCAGCAAGGGCGGCATGACCGTCGTCTACCACAAGCGCTTCTACCCCCGCGACGTCGACGGCAGTGTCGTTTACGTGGCGCCCAACGACGTCGACAACAACTCCGACGGCGCCTACGACAAGTTCTTCAAGACCGTCGGAACCGACCCCGGGTGCCGCACCCACGTGGAGGCCCTCGCCCGCGAGTTCCTCAAGCGCCGCCCCGCCATGCTCGAACGGTTCAAGGCCGCCGCCGCGCAGAACGGCTGGACGTTCGACATCCTGCGCACCCCGGACCGCGCGTTCGAGAACTCCGTCATGGACTACGTGTGGGGCTTCTGGCAGTACCATCTGCAGTCGGACTGCGCCTCGCTGCCCGCCGTGAACGCCTCGGACGACGACCTCTACAAGACGCTCGACGACATCTCGGGGCTGTCGTTCTACACCGACCAGGGCCTCGCCCCCTACATCCCGTACTACTACCAGGCGGGCACCCAGCTCGGCTGGCCATCGCCGAAGTTCAAGTACCTGCGCCCCCTGCTGCGGTACGAGAGCAGCTACCAGCCGCGCACCTACGTCCCGCGCGACATCCCGATGCGCTTCGACGGCGGTAAGGCGATGCGCGACATCGACGGCTGGGTGAAGGGGCACGCCGACCACATGCTGTTCCTCTACGGCCAGAACGACCCGTGGGGAGCCGAGCCGTTCCGCCTCGGAAACGGCAGCCGCGACTCCGCCGTCTACGTCGCCCCCGGCATGAACCACAGCGGCCGCCTCATCGCGCACCTGCCCGGCGCGCAGCAGGCCGAGGCGAAGGCCGACGTGCTGCGCTGGGCCGGCGTCCAGGCCCAGGCCAAGACCCTCACCACCGGCCCGTCCGCCGACGACCCGCTCCAGCTCCAGCGCCCGCCCATGTGACCCAGGGGGACGACCCCCCTGGAACCCCCCGTTGCGACGGAGGGGCTGTTTCCCCGCTCCGCTAGCGCTCCGCGGCGAAACAGCCCCTCCGTCGTCGGGCATGCCCGCTCCACTCGCTAGCTGTAGTGACCACGGACGTTGGTGACGGCGACACGGCTTGATGAGCTTGAAAAGGATGAGGACCTCCTGGCGAGGTGTGTGTCACCACAACATGCACATCTCGTCCGGGAGGTCCTCGTGGTCCACGCTAACGCCAAACTCGCGCCGGCCGGGCGGTTGGAGCTGGCCTGTTGTGTCGTGGAGGAAGGCTGGCCGCTGCGGCGTGCGGCCGAGCGGTTCCAGGTCTCACCCACCACCGCCAAACGCTGGGCCGACCGCTACCGGCAGTCGGGGACGGCGGGGATGGCCGACCGTTCCAGCCGCCCCCACCACAGCCCGGCCCGCACACCCCAGCGGACCGAGCGGCGGATCATCGGCCTGCGCGTCACCGCCCGGCTGGGACCGGCCCGCATCGCCTTCCGGCTGGGTCTGCACGCCTCCACCGTGCACCGCGTCCTGACCCGCTACCACTGCCCGCCACTGGCACACCTGGACCGCGCCACCGGCCGCCCGATACGCCGCACCGCCGTCCGCCGCTACGAACACCCCGCCCCCGGCGACCTGGTCCACGTCGACATCAAGAAACTCGGCAACATCCCCGACGGCGGCGGCTGGCGCACCGTCGGCAAACGACAAGGCGACCGCAACGCCCGCGCCACCACCCCACACCGCCGCAACGGGCGCGCCGTGATCGGTTACGGCTACCTGCACACCGCCATCGACGACCACTCCCGCCTGGCCTACACCGAGATCCTGACCGACGAGCGCAAGGAAACCGCCGCCGCGTTCTGGCGCCGCGCCCACCGGTTCTTCACCGACGCCGGGATCACCGTCCGCCGCGTCCTGACCGACAACGGCGCCTGCCACCGCTCACGCCCCTGGCGCGACCAACTCGCCGCAGACGGCATCACCCACAAACGCACCCGCCCCTACCGCCCCCAGACCAACGGCAAGGTCGAGCGCTACCACCGCACTCTCCTAGACGAATGGGCCTACGCCCGCCCCTACACCAGCGAACACGAGCGACGCGCCGCACTCGCCCCCTGGCTCCACCTCTACAACCACCACCGCCGACACACCGCACTGGCAGGACAACCACCCGCCAGCCGCGTCACCAACCTTTCAGGTCAGTACAGCTAGCGCTCGCTCCGCGTGCGTGCCCGTGAGTGGCGGCCTAGAAGGCGGATTCTGGAACCAACTCGCTGGCGCTCGCTCCGCGTGCCTGGTCATGAGGGTGTCGGGCCGGGGAGCGATGCTCCGGAATTGCTCGCTCCGCGTGCCTGCCCGGATAGCGGATCCTGGAACCAACTCGCTTCGGCTCGCTCCGGGTGCCTGGTCATGAGGGTATCGGGCCGGGGAGTGACCCTCCGGAAGCCCTTGCTCCGTGTGCCTGCCTGAGTGTGTTGGTCAGTGAGCGACAGCCCGTAGCGGGGGGCGAGACCTGAGGTGTCGCGCGGGCGCGTTATCTGAGCGGTGGGGGCGAAGCCGAAGGCGAGCCCCCACCGCGAAGCTCGCGAAGCGAGGTCGCGCTCGCCCAATCCCGGTCAAGGGCCGAGCCGCTAGGCGAGGCCCTTGGGCCGTGATTGCAACCAAGCTGCGGCGTTGCCGGGGAGGAGGTCGCCGTACATCGGCATGGTCGTCAGCAGCGTCCGTCCGGGTGGGAGCCGGACGGGGTTATCGCCGCAGTTGACCGCGCAGGTCAGCGGTCCGCGGGTGAAGAAGACGGCGGTCTCGGGGGATTCGAGCCACTCCAGTTCCTCGGGCAGCTCTTCCAGCAGTTCGCGGCGCTGCGCCAGTGCCCGCCGGTAGAACGCCAGCATCGAGGACGGCTCGGCGGCCTGCGCCTCCGCCGTCAGCGACGCCCATCCCGCCGGCATCGGCAGCCACGGGCGGACGCCGTCGGGGGAGAAGCCGTACGGTTCCGCCGTCCCGGACCAGGGGATCGGCACGCGGCAGCCGTCCCGTCCGGGCTGGCTGCCGCCGCTGCGCTTCCAGATCGGGTCCTGGCGGGCGTCGTCGGGCAGGTCGCGGACCTCCGGGAGGCCCAGTTCCTCGCCCTGGTACAGGTACGCCGACCCCGGCAGCGCCAGCAGCATCAGCAGGGCCGCCTTCGCGCGCGCGTACTCCATCCCGGGCACGCCGCCCGGCCGCTCGTAGCGGGTGAGGTGGCGGACGGAGTCGTGGCTGGACAGTACCCAGGTGGGGGCCGCGCCGGTCGGCGCGACGGCCTTCAGCGCCGCCTCCACCACGTCGCGGAACGCCGGCGCCGACCACGGCGCCAGTTGCAGGTCGAACTGGAACACCTGGTGCAGTTCGTCCGGACGCAGGTAGAGCGCGAGGTCCTCGGGGCCGTCGGTCCACACCTCGCCGATCGCCATCCGGTCGTCGCCGTACCCCTCCAGGATGCGGCGCCAGCGCCGGTAGATCTCGTGGACCTCGGGACGGCTGTAGATCGGCCCGTTCGCGACCCGGCGGCCGCGGCCGTTCAGGTCGCCGAGGGAGGCGTCCTTGACGAGCCCGGCGGCGACGTCGATGCGGAAGCCGTCCACGCCCCGGTCGAGCCAGAACCGCAGGACGTCCTCGAACTCGGCCCGCACCTCCGGGTTGCGCCAGTTGAAGTCCGGCTGCTCGGCGGCGTAGAGGTGCAGGTACCACTCCCCGTCGGGGACGCGCGTCCACGCCGGCCCGCCGAACGCGGACGGCCAGTCGTTCGGCGGGTCCACTTCGTCGGGATTCTCCCCTGGCCTTCCGGCGCGGAAAATGTAGCGGTCCCGTTCCGGGGATCCCGGCGGTGACGCCAGCGCCTCCTGGAACCACCGGTGCCGGTCGGACGAGTGGTTCGGCACGATGTCCACGATCAGCTTGAGGCCGTGCGCGTGGGCGTCCGCCACCAGCGCGTCGAAGTCCGCCAGCGTGCCGAACCGGGGGTCGACGTCCCGGTAGTCGGCCACGTCGTAGCCGCCGTCCGCGAGCGGCGAGGTGTAGAAGGGCGTCAGCCACAGCGCGTCCACGCCCAGGTCGCGCAGGTACGGCAACCGCGACCTGATCCCCTGGAGATCGCCCTCGCCGTTCCCGTCGGAGTCGGCGAAGCTGCGGACGTAGACCTCGTAAACGACGGCGTTGCGCCACCAGGGGGTTCGCGTCATGTACAGCGATCTACCCGCTCAGGAGGGCGCGTTCACCATGCTTCGCGCGGCCATCGTGAAGTAGTCCCAGAGCATCTTCTCCAGTTGCTCGGGAAGTTCCAGTTCGTCCACCGCGACCCGCATGTGCTTCAGCCACGCGTCCCGCTCGGCCTCGCCGATGACGAAGGGGACGTGCCGCATCCTCAACCGGGGGTGGCCCCGCCGCTGGCTGTAGGTGTTCGGGCCGCCCCAGTACTGGATGAGGAAGAGCCGGAGCCGCTCCTCGGCGGGGCCGAGGTCCTCCTCCGGGTAGAGGGCGCGAAGGTCGGGGTCTTCAGCGACACCCTGGTAGAAGCGGTGCACCAGCCGGTGGAAGGTCTCCTCGCCGCCGACCGCTTCGTAGAAGGTCACCTGTTCAGTCATGGCGCTGCCCACCCTATGCGATCGGCGGCCCGGTGATCAGCCGCACGGACCGGCCCGCGGCCGCGGGCGGTCAGGTCGTCGCCGGGGTGGCGACCGCCACGCCCGCGTCGTCGAACGCGTTCTTCACCCGTTCGCGCAGCTCCCGGGCGATCTCGCCCTGCTTGCCGGGCGCGGTCTTGAGGACGACCCGGATCACGAGCGCGTCGCCGGCGAGCGCCTGCACGCCCCACACCGACGGCTTCTCCAGGATCATGTCCTCCCAGCCGGGGGAGGCCGCCAGCTCGTCCGCCGTGGTCTGGAGGATCTCCTTGACCTTCTCGGTGTCCTCGCGGATGTCGACCGGGATGTCCAGGACGGCGCGGCCCCAGTTCTGCGACTCGTTCCCGACCTTCTTGATCTCGCCGTTCGGCACGTACCAGACGACGCCGTTGACGTCGCGCATCCGGGTGACCCGCAGGGTGACGGCCTCGACCGTCCCCTTGGCCGAGCCCACGTCGATGATGTCGCCGACGCCGTACTGGTCCTCCAGGAGCATGAACAGCCCGGCGAGGAAGTCCTTGACGATGTTCTGCGCGCCGAAGCCGACCGCCACGCCGATCACGCTCGCGCTGGCCAGGATCGGGGCGAGGTTCAGCCCGAGCGAGCCGAGGATGCTGAACGCCGCCGTCCCCATGATCACGATGGACGAGACCGAGCGCAGTACCGAGCCGAGCGTCTTGGCGCGCTGCGCCCGCCGCTGGTTCAGCAGCGCGGGGCTGCCCTCGAAGACCGTCCGGGACCGCTCCCTGACCTTCTCGGACATGGTGCCCTCGGACATCCGCACCGTCACCTTGGTGATCATCCGGTGCGCGATGTTCCGCACGACGAGCGCGAACGCGAAGGTGAGGATGATCGACAGGACGGTGCCGAGGGGCTTGTCGAGCCACGTGGCGTAGAAGTGGGTGAAGTCGGTGCTGTGGGAGACGTTCCAGACCAGCCGGCAGCCGGTGCTCGGCGTCTGGTCGCGGCAGGCCGCCTCCGGCGTGCCGTCCTGTGCCCAGGGCAGCAGCGACTGCGCATCCACCAACATCTCGGGCAGACCCTCCCCGGCCTTTGTGGGTGTCTCGACACCTCGCCGTGGACCTGCGGCGGGTACGAGCCCGATCGTAGGGGACGGTAACGACCGGTTCGTACTCCGCGGGCTACGTGTCTTGACAAGGCCGGGGAGGGACTTTCGGCGAGCGTGCCCCGCGTGGTCCGCGGCTGCCGCGCCGTTCCGGCCACGGCCGCGCGGGGCACGCCCGGCTCTAGGGGCGGCCCGCCGGCCGCATCGCGCGGGCGGGCCGCTGATCGAGGGGCTGCAGGACGTGCGCGAGCTTCCCGGCGGCGCCGTCCACGTCGTCGGCGCGGTGCATGCGCTCGCCCCAGGACCACCAGAAGTAGTGCTCGTGGGATCCGGGGGCGGGCGCGCAGGTGACGTCCTCGGCCAGGCTCGCCGCGGCCGGGTTCACCACCCGCAGGAACGCCGGGCCCGAGCGGGTCCGGACCACGCGGGCGACCAGGCCGCGGGCGTCGAGCTCGCGCTCCAGCGCCCGGAGATGGCCGACGCGTCCGTCGCTGACCACCTGCGTTCCCCCTCCCTCGGCCGTGCCCGGCGCCGCTGCGCCGGTGCGCTCCTGTACCGCCGGTTCCTGCGTTGACGTCTGCATCGCCGATCCCTCGTCGCCGGCCCCGGCGTGCGCGGCGCGTGACCGCGCGGCGCCGGGACGGCCGGCAAATGATCAACCCTCTGGATCCGTACTGTCGCTCCCGGTGAGAATTGCAACTCTCACAGTGCTGGGTCAAGGGAGTCACTGTCCGGCGAAGTACCGGATTACCCCACCTCAGAGGAAGCTTCACACCCCTCGGAGGAAGAATCTCTACCCTGGGGTGTCAGGACGCATCCGAAGCCCCCGTCTTTCTCCGGAACCGCTTGGCCCGTCCCGCCGTGAGGGTTACGCTGCGTGCGCGAGAGATTATCTGTCGTGGCCATCTATTGACCGGTCGCCGTGGCCTGGACGACCGCCCTTCCCCCGGAGGGGCGCCGTTCCGGCCCGACGGTGAGGAGGCCGGAATCGATGTCGGACCCCCCTCGGAAAGAAACGGACGTGGCTCGCCGGATCCGCGCGCACGCTCTGGCCCGAGGGCGCAGCCCGCAGGAGATCGCGCACGAGATCCACGAGCAGTGCGGCCCCCTGTTCGGCACCAGCCGGGTCAAGGCGCATCGCCTGGCCCACGGGGTCGCGCTGTCCGACATCGTGGCCCAGGTCAGGGCCCTGTACGAGGTCGACGGCAAGCCGCCGCCCCGGCTCGGGGAGACGCTGCTGTCGGCCTATGAGAGCGGGTACAAAAGACCCGGTCCCGAGTATCTGCACTACCTGTGCGCCGTGTACCGCGTCGAGCCCGATCAGCTCGACTACAAGAGCCCCTGCATCTGCGGCCGGGGACACGCCGTGCGGCCGGGGGCCGCCACGGTGCCGCAGCCGCGGGCGCCGGAACGGCTCGCCGCACAGCAGCCCGACGTACCGCTCGTCGGGTCGATCATCCCCAGGGCGGAGGACCGCCACTGGGTGGACGTCAACGACCTACGGGGCCCCGACCGCGCCGACGGCCCCCTGTCCATTGATGTGGGAGAGGAGGACATCGTGCTTCGTAGGACCCTTCTGCAATTGCTGGCCGGAGCGGGCGTGGCGCTCGACGGTCAGTTCCTTGGGGCGGTCGACAACCTTCGGCGCAAGATGGACGACACGCTGGTCGGCGCGACGGTCTCGCCGACCATGCTCGACCAATGGGAGGAGACCACCTACGGCTACGGCCGGCAGTACCAGGCGACGCCGTCGCTGCGGATGCTGTGCGACGTGCTGCTGGACTTCAGCGAGGTGCGGCGCATGTGCGACAAGCGGCAGCCGGTCGAGCTGCAGGAGCGGCTGTGCCGGATCGCGGCGCAGCTGTCCGGGCTGTCCGGGCTGATCATGATCAATCTGGGCGACCACCGGCTGGCCCGCTCGTTCTTCCGGACCGCGCGCACCGCGGCCGACGAGACCGGGGACCGCCAGCTGCGCGCCTGGGTGACCGTCCGCGAGTCGCTCGTCCCGATGTACTACGGCGACCCCCGCGAGGCGCTGCACCTGGCGCGCAAGGCGCAGGACCTGGCCGGCCGCACCCCCGGTGTGGCGGCGGCCATGGCGCCCGCGGTGGAGGCCCGCGCGCTCGGCATGCTGGCGATGCGCGGACGCGGCGACGCCGCGCCCAGCGCCCGCAGGGCGCTCGTACGCGGGCGCTCGGTGTTCGACCAATTGTCCAAGACCGACACGAACGACCTGGTCTTCGGCTTCACCGACCGGCAGATGGCCTTCTATGAGGGCGACACGTTCACCAATCTCGGCGACCACAAGCACGGCGACGAGGTGCTGAGCCACGCGCTGACGCTGTACGCGCCGACCGACCGCGTCGACCTGACTCTCGTGCGCCTCGACCGGGCGATGTGCAGGTTCCACGCCGGGAACCCGGACGCGGCGCTGGCCGGCGGCCAGGAGGCGATCCTCGACCTGCCCCCCGACCACCGGTCCGACATCCTGGTGCACCGGGCCCGCCAGATCGGCGCCGCCGTGCAGGCCAAGCACGGCGAGATCCCCGGGCTGCGGGAGTTTCGCGAGGCGCTCGCGGGGCCCTGGGTCACCAGCCCCACCAAGGAACCCGCCCCCACCGGGGAGCGGCCCCCCGTTCCCCCGACCGAGCAGGTCTGACCGGGGATGGGAACGCCTGACAGCGCCTCCTGGCAGGACGGTTCCGCGCCCGGAGCGGAACCCGCGGGCCCGGAGGCCGGGCCCGCGCCGACCCCGGGCCCCGAGGCCGGGCCCTCCGCGCCGTCCACCGCGGATCCTCGTCCCCGCCGCCGCGCCCTGGTGCGGCTGCAGGACGATCCCCCCGTCTGGAGCTTCGGCGAACTGCGGCTGCGCCGCTACCGGGCCTCCGACCACGCCACCGTCCTCGCCCTGCACCGCGAGGGCCTGGCGCAGGTGGGCCTGCGTCCCGGCGACGGCGTCTACTACGACCACGACTTCTTCCGGATGGAGGACATCTACCTGCGCAATGACGGCGAGTTCCTCGTCGGCGAGGTGGACGGGCAGATCGTCGCCATGGGCGGTCTGCGGCGCGCCGACCTCGTTCCCGGGGGCCGGGCACGGGCGTTCGGCGGCTACGCGCCGGGCGCCTGCGTGCTCGACGCGGTGGAGATGGTGCGGTTGCGGGTGCGGCCGGCCGCGCAGCGGCGCGGCTACGGAGCCGCCGTCGTCTCCGCGCTGGAGGAACGCGCCGCGGAGTACGGGTACCGGGTCCTGCGCGGCGACACGACCGAGCTGCAGGCCCCGGCGCTCGCCCTGTACCGCAAGTTCGGCTGGAGGGAGACGCGCCGCGAGGTGATCGGCGGCATCGTCAACATCTACATCGAGAAGGAACACCGCTGAGGACACCCGAGCCGCGGGACGGCGCGCCGGCGGCGCGGCGCGGCGCGCGAGCGCCCGCGGCTCGGGGCGTGTTCACACCCCACCGGGAGGACGGGGGAGCGGAGGCTCATGCGGCCGGGAGGGTCCCGCCCACCAGCTGCATGAGGGGGTAGCGGTGCCGGCGGACGCCGGTGAACCCGCGGTCGGCGAGCGCCCCGGTGATCTCCCGGTCGCCGAACACCGTGTACCCGGTGGCGCGGCGGATCAGCTCGCCGCCGACCCTGGACGCGCGCAGCGGCGTCAGCCGCCGCGAGGTGAGGATGATCAACCGGCCGCCCGGGCGCAGCACCCGGGTCATCCCGTCGACGGCCGTCCACGGGTCGTCGAACAGGTACAGCGCCCCGAAGCAGCAGACGGCGTCGAACGTCGCGTCGCGGAACGGCAGGTCGACGGCGTTGCCGCGGACATAGCAGACCTCGCCGCCGGGCGGGGTGTCGGCCTCGGCGCGGGCCAGCATGGTGGCGGAGGCGTCCAGCCCGACGACGAGACCGTCCTCGCCGACCCCCTCGGCGAGCGCGCGGGTCACGTTGCCCGGCCCGCACGCCACGTCCAGCACGGTCGCGGCCGGACGGCCGGCCTCGCCCGGCTGCCCGAGCCCCAGCCAGTCGCGGGCCGTGGCCTGCTCGGCGGCCGTGTCGGGGCCGAGCGGCCAGCCCTTGGCCAGGTTGAACCCGACGGGCCGCCAGACCTTCTCGTAGATCCGCGGCAGGAACGTCGACTCCATGACGGACTGGGCGAGCGACGGCGCCCGCTCCTCGGCGGGACCGAGCAGGTCGAGGTAGCCGGCCGACAGGTCCGGCTCGGCGGGCGGCTCGCGCAGGAGCCCCAGCACCCGGTCCACCGCGGACGGACTGCGCACCATCGACACGTTCACCCCCTTATTAGATCACCCGTCAATTTCGTCCCGCCAGGCGCGGTGGCTGTGACCCGGCCCACGCCCCGGTGCCTCCGCGCCCAGGTCAGGCCAGGTCGAGGCCGGTCTGCGCGGCCATGAAGCCGAGGGTGTCGGCCATCAGGTCCACGGACCGGCTGACGGACCGCGCGGCGTGCCCGACCTCCGACTCGTTGCGCAGCAGGATCGGCGCGTCCGACGCCGTCGCGTGCTGGAGCGCCGCGCACAGCTTGCGGGCGTGCAGCGGGTCCACGCGGGTGTCGCTGCCGAACGTGGTGAACAGCGTCGCCGGATACGCCGTCCCCGGGTGGACGTGGTGGTACGGCGAGTAGCCGATCAGCCAGCCGAACTCCACCGGGTCGTCCGCCGTCCCGTACTCGTCGTTCCACGTCTGGCCGAGCCCGAACCGCTCGTAGCGGACCATGTCCAGCAGCGGCGCCGAGCAGACCACCGCCCGGTACAGGTCGGGACGCTGGGTGAGCGCGGCCCCGACGAGCAGCCCGCCGTTGGACCCGCCGGAGATCGCCAGCTGCGCCGGGGTGGTCAGGCCGTCGGCGATCAGCTTCTCGGCGGCGGCGTGGAAGTCGTCGAACACGTTCTGCTTGCGCTCGCGCATGCCCGCGCGGTGCCACTCCTCGCCCTCCTCGGAGCCGCCGCGCAGGTTCGCGATCGCGTAGACGCCGCCGGCCTCCACCCAGGCCAGGATGCTCGCCGAGTACGACGGCGTCAGCGAGATGTTGAAGCCGCCGTAGCCGTACAGGATCGCCGGGCGCGGGCCGGACGCGCCCGGACGGGACGCCACCAGCATCCGCACCTCGGTGCCGTCCGCCGACGCGTACGTCACCTGCCGGGTCTCGATCTCGGGGACCTCCACGCTGCCCGGCGCGTTCGCCCACAGGCTCGTCTCCCCGGTCCGGGCGTCGTAGCGGAGCACCGACGACGGCGTGACGTTGTCGGTGTAGCCGAACCACGCCTCGTGGCCGCCCTCGGGCCGCTCGACGATCCCGCCGATCGAGCCGAGCCCCGGCGTCGGGACCGTGCCGAGCCGCTCGCCGGACGCCAGGTCGTGCACGGTGATCTCGCTGATCGCGTGCCGCGTCCAGCCGGCGAGCAGGACCGGCGCCTCCAGATCGTCGAGGACGGCGTAGTCGGTGAGGACGGCCTCGGGGTCCTGCGGGACCAGGTCCCGCCACGACTCGTACGACGGGTCGGACGGGTCGGTCACGCATAGCCGGGACCGCGGCGCATCCCGGTCGGTGAAGACGTAGGCGCGCCCGTCCCGCCCCACGTGCAGCCACGTCTCGGCGTCGACGCCGACCTGCACCGGCCGCAGTTCGGGGCGTTCGAGCGGCGAGGCCGACAGGTCCGCCAGCCACAGGTCGTTGCGCGGCGCCGTGCCCTGCGAGGCCGACACCGTCAGCCACCGCCCGTCGCGGCTGACGCCGACGCCGTAGTAGTTGGTCTTGTCCATCCCCTCGCCGAAGATCAGGACGTCGTCGGTCTCCGGTTCGGCGCCGACCCGGTGCAGGTAGACGCGCCGGTGGTACTGCTCCTCGCCCTCCGGGACGGACCGCGCGGGCAGCCGCCGCACGTAGTAGAACGCCTCGCCACCGGGCAGCCAGGCGATGCCGGACGACCGGGTCCGGTCGATCGGCCCCTCCACCCGCTCGCCGGTGGCGACGTCGATCACGAACAGCAGCGACTCCTCGTCCCCGCCCGTCGAGATCTTGTACGCCAGCAGCCGGCCCTCCTTGTCGGGCTGCCAGCCGTCCAGCGTCGTCGTGCCGGCCGGGTCGAGCGCCATCGGGTCGACCAGGACCCGCTCGGAGCCGTCCGGGTCGACGGTGTAGAGCACGGGGTGCTCCTGCTCGGCGGTCCGCCGGGTGAAGAACCGCCGGTCGCCGCGCCAGACCGGGGAGCCGACGCTGCCCGCGCCGAGCAGTTCCCCGAGCCGGCGGCGCAGCCGCTCGCGGCCCGGGTACGCGTCGGTGACCTTGTGGAACAGCTCGTCCTGTGCGGCGAGCCACTCCCGGGTCTCGTCGCTCTCCGCGTCCTCCAGCCACCGGTACGGGTCGGCGACCCGGTGGCCGTGGATGTCCTCGACGATGTCCTGGCGCCGCGCGGGCGGATAAGGCGTTCCGGTCATGGATGCACTGTATTCACCGGTGCGGGCCATCCGCCCGATCAAACCGCCCGGCACGGCGGCCGGCGGGGCGGTCGGCAGGGCTCGGCAAGGCGGTCTGTAGGGCGTCCGGCAGGGCGCCCGGCGCGCAATGCCTGGGTTTTTGCGTTCGATCTGGCCCTTCGATGGGGATATTTGGGGTAGCGGTCGGGCTCCCTCAGCCGCCACACTGATTCCAGGTCGGTTCGCCTCTGGGGAGGTCCTCATGGCGAGTGCGCAGGTGCCGGAGACAATATTCGGGCCTCGGTGCGAGGCGCGGTCAGCCGCGTCCGCCGAGGCGAAACCCGACACGCCGGCGGAGGCCGTCTGATGAGACAGGTCCTTCTCCTGAACGCGACGTACGAACCACTCACCACGCTCCCGCTGCGGCGGGCGGTCTGCCTCGTGCTCCGGGAGAAGGCCGAGATCGTCCACCACGACGTCTCGGGGGCCACCCTGCATTCGGCGACCATGGAGGTCGAGGTCCCGTCGGTGATCCGGCTCCGCCGCTACGTCCGGATCCCGTTCCGGACCCGCGTCCCGCTCACCCGCGCCGCCCTCATGCGCCGCGACAACTTCCGCTGCGTCTACTGCGGCCGCCGCGCCGAGACCATCGACCACGTCCATCCGCGCAGCCGCGGCGGCAAGCACGTCTGGGAGAACTGCGTCGCGTCCTGCATGACCTGCAACCACCGCAAGGCCGACCGGCTGCTGTCCGAACTCGGCTGGACGCTCGGGATGACCCCCGGCGTCCCGCGCGGGGCGCACTGGCGGCTGATCGGCATCGTCCACGACGGCGACCCCCAGTGGGCGCCGTACGTGACCGAGCCCGCGGCGTGACCGGGGCGGCCGCGTGACCGTATCCTGTCCTCGTGCCACGCTATGACTACCGCTGCCGCGCGTGCGGGTCGACGTTCGAGGTCTCCCGCCCGATGATCAACGCGTCGGACCCGGCGACCTGCCCGGCCGGCCATGACGACACGGTGAAGCTGCTGTCCACGGTCGCCGTGACCGGCACGTCCCGCGGCGGCGCCCCCGCGCCTCCGCCGAGCGCGGGCGGCGGCTGCTGCGGCGGGGGCTGCTGCTCCTAGCCCCCGCTCCCGCCCGCGCCGTCCCGGCCCTGCGGCCCTGTGCCGTCCTGGCCACGCGCTGCCCTGACCCTGCGCTGTCCCGGTCTTGCGCTGTCCCGGTCCAACGGCGCGCTAGCCCTGCTGGGCGAGCGCGGCGCGGATCCCGGCGGCCATGGCGGCGCTGTCGTGGTCGGGGCCGCAGCCGTCGATCAGCATGATCGTGCCCGGGACGTGGTCGGCGCGCAGGTGCTTGATCTCCTGGTAGGCGGGCGAGTCGTACCAGGCCCGGGCGCTCTCGATGTCCGGGAACTCCAGCAGGATCAGGTCGCCCTCCCACGTGCCCTCCCGCACGTCGGGGGTCTCGCCGTGCACGATGAAGCGGCCGCCGAACGGGTCCATGGTGGCCTGGATGCGCTCCATGTAGGTGAGCACGTCGTCGTGGATCGGCGACTGGGTGCGCAGGTGGCCGAGGGCGTAGGCGGTCATCGTGACTCCTCCGGGACGTGGATCCCGGGGCCGCCCGGAGGGGCGGCCCCGCTGACATGATCCACTATCCGCCAGGAAGGGAACGGCCGCGATTACCCGACGGGTAATGCCCCGGCGGCCGTGCTCGCCCGAGCACGGCCAGGGGCCGGGCCGCCAGGCCAGGCCCCCTGCGCCGGGATCGCGGTCAGTCCAGCTGCGAGACGTCGCGGGCCGCGCCGGTGGACGCCGACGTCGCCATCGCGGCGTAGGCCCGCAGCGCGGCGCTGACCTTGCGGTCCCGGTTGCGGGGCCGGTAGCCGCCGAGGTCGGCGAGCAGCTTCTCGCGGCGGGTCTCCAGCTCGTCGGCCGGGACGTCCAGCTCCAGCGTCCGGTTCGGGATGTCGATCACCACCCGGTCGCCGTCCTCGACGAGGGCGATGATCCCGCCGCCGGCGGCCTCGGGGGAGGCGTGCCCGATGGACAGCCCGGACGTGCCGCCGGAGAACCGCCCGTCGGTGACCAGCGCGCACGCCTTGCCGAGCCCGCGGCCCTTCAGGAAGCTCGTCGGGTACAGCATCTCCTGCATGCCGGGGCCGCCCTTCGGGCCCTCGTACCGGATCACGACGACGTCGCCGGCCTTGACCTTGCCGCCGAGGATGCCCTCGACGGCCTGGTCCTGCGACTCGAAGACGACGGCGGGGCCGGTGAAGGTCCACAGCTCCTCGTCCACGCCGGCGGTCTTGACGATCGCGCCGTCGGGGGCGATGTTGCCGCGCAGCACGGCGAGGCCGCCGTCGGCGGTGTAGGCGTGCTCGACGGAGCGGATGCAGCCGTTCTCGCGGTCGAGGTCCAGCTCCTCCCAGCGGGCGCTCTGCGAGAACGCGGAGGTGCTGCGGACGCCGCCGGGCGCGGCGTGGAACAGCTCGACGGCCTCGGGCAGCGCGTTCGGGGAGCGGACGTCCCACTTGTCGACGAACTCGGTCAGCGACGCCGAGTGGACCGACCGCGCCGTGTCGTGCAGCAGCCCGGCGCGGTGCAGCTCGCCGAGCAGGGCGGGGATGCCGCCGGCGCGGTGGCAGTCCTCGACGTGGTACTTGCCGGTCGCCGGGGCGAGCTTGCAGATGCACGGCACGCGGCGGGACAGCTCGTCGATCTCGGTGAGGCCGAAGTCGACGCCGCCCTCGTAGGCGGCGGCCAGCAGGTGCAGGATCGTGTTGGTGGAGCCGCCCATGGCCACGTCGAGGGTCATGGCGTTCTCGAACGCGTCGCGGGTGGCGATGTTCAGCGGCAGGACGGACTCGTCGTCGCCGTCGTAGTAGCGGCGGGCGATCTCCACGACGGTGCGGCCGGCGTCCTCGTAGAGGCGGCGGCGGGCGGTGTGGGTGGCGAGGACGGTGCCGTTGCCGGGCAGCGCCAGCCCGATCGCCTCGGTGAGGCAGTTCATCGAGTTGGCGGTGAACATGCCGGAGCACGACCCGCAGGTCGGGCAGGCGCTCTCCTCCATCTCGAGCAGCTTGTCGTCGGCCAGCGACGCGTCGGCGG
This sequence comes from Spirillospora sp. NPDC046719, assembly GCF_040645715.1. NCBI lineage: Bacteria > Bacillati > Actinomycetota > Actinomycetes > Streptosporangiales > Thermomonosporaceae > Spirillospora > Spirillospora sp. NPDC046719. Next base: position 35,255 of record NZ_JBEYYT010000028.1, read on the forward strand.
AGGCGATGATCGGGTCGATCAGGTCGAGCTTGTTGCCGTCCATCACGCCCTCGACGGGCTTGCCGGCCTCCATCGGGCCGCCGGAGACGAACACGGTGGGGATGTTCAGCCGCATCGCGGCCAGCAGCATGCCCGGAGTGATCTTGTCGCAGTTGGAGACGCAGACGAGGGCGTCGGCGCAGTGCGCCTGGACCATGTACTCGACGGCGTCGGCGATCACCTCGCGGGACGGCAGCGAGTACAGCATGCCGTCGTGGCCCATCGCGATGCCGTCGTCCACCGCGATCGTGTTGAACTCGCGGGGCACGCCGCCGGCCTCGCGGACGGCGCCGGCGACGACCTTGCCGACCTCGTCGAGGTGGACGTGGCCGGGCACGAACTGGGTGAAGCTGTTGGCCACCGCGACGATCGGCTTGCCGAAGTCCTCGCGTTCGACGCCGCTGGCCCGCATGAGCGCGCGGGCGCCCGCCATGTTCCTGCCATGGGTGACCGTACGTGACCTGAGCGGGGGCATCTTAAGACCTCTCCAACCTGTGCCGTGGTGCCGTGCCGCCGGACGCGTCGCCGCGCCGGGGTCGGCGGGCGGGAGCGAGCGGTGCGCGGTGGAAGCTCTCAGCGGCGGATCGCGACGCTGCCGCCGGCTCAGCGGAGGTCGCGCGCGGGCCGGCCTGTGTCATCCGATGCTACAAGGTCGGGGCCGGAGCTTGGAAAAGCCGGGCACGGCGACGATCGGGTCAGGGGGCCGGAGGCCGGAGGCCGGGTGCTCGGCGGGCCGGTGGGCTCGGTGGGCCGGCGGGAAGGAGCCGGGCCCGCGAGGGGCCCGGTGGGCTCGGCTTCGAGCGTTCGGGCGGCCCAGGGACAGGGCCGCCCCGGGTGACGGAGTCCCGCGCCGTTGCGGGATCCGGTGTCGTGACGGGGTCCGCCGCCGCGGGATCAGCCGTACTTGGGCGGCAGCGCCTTCTCCGCCGCCTGGAAGATCCGCTGGACGTCGGTGTCGGTGAGGATCTTGGGGCGGCGGCGCAGGTACGAGCGGGCCCGGTTGCCCGCGTACACGTCGACGTCCCTGACCCGCATGACCTTCCACGGGATGGACGGCCCGTAGATGGCCACCGAGGGCTGCACGGGCACCTCGAACCCGACCTGCCCGCCGATGATCTTGCTGGCCTGGTCGGCCTCCCAGCGCGCCTCGTCCAGCCGGTCCTTCTTGTTGAAGGGGCCGTGGAAGAGCTTGCGGTGGGACAGGGTGCGCACGGGGAGGCGCTTGTCCCACTTCTCGGAGTCGATGGCGTAGACGCCGCTCGGCCCGATCACCAGGTGGTCGATCCGCCCGTCGCTGACGCCCTCGTCGTCGCGCGGGACGGCCCGGGCGTGCAGCACGAGGTAGCCGTTGCGCTGCAGCGACCTGAGCTGCTTCTCGGTGCGCCGTTCGGCGGCCGAGGACTTCTGCCAGGCCGGGATGCTGGAGTTCCGGCGGGACCGGCGGACGACGTCCACGACGACCGCGAGGACCGCCGCGGTGATGCCGAGCCTGCCGCCGAACACCAGCGTGACGACGATGAGCACCGCCACGGCGACGCCGATCCGCCACGCCCAGGTCCGGACCCGGGGGTCGGCGAGCATCGCGGTGGGCGTCCGGTCGCCGGGGGGACGCTTCTCCGGCTCCTGCATGGGGGGCTGCTCCTGCGCCTCGTCCAGCTGCTCGGGGTCGTCCACGGGCTGTCCCCGCGCCTGCTGCGTGTCGCCCCGCTCCGTGATCGCCATAAGTGACGCTCCGTATCCCTTTCCTATCGGGGGCATGATCCTCCGAGCGCAGAGTAATCATCATGCGCGTCGGCGACTAGTCATGCAGGGTTAATCTTTTGTCGCCGGACGTGAGTGATTGACTTCCGCGCACGGCGGGTACGTGAGTCTTCTACCACCTCTTCCCTGGCAGAGAGTCTCTGCTTTTTGATGCCCGCGGTCGAGCGGTCTAGCGTTCCGGTTCGTGACACATCTCCATGACCTCGGCGCTAGGGAGGCGGCTGACGCCGTCCGCTCGGGGCGGCTGTCCCCGGTCGAGCTGACCGACCACTACCTGGACCGCATCGAACGGCTGAACGCGCAGGTGGGCGCCTATGTGACGGTCACCGCGGAGGCGGCGCGCGAGCAGGCCGCGCGGGCCGAGAAGGCGGTGCTGGACGCCGCGGACCCGGCGGACCTGCCGCCGCTGCTCGGGGTGCCGGTTCCGGTCAAGGATCTGAACATGGTGGACGGCGTGCGGATGACTTCTGGTTCATCCGTTTTTGCCGATTTGACCGGATTTGCGGATGACAGCGTCGTGCGGCTGCTGCGCGCGGCCGGAACGGTCATGCCGGGCAAGACCGCCGTGCCGGAATTCGGGCTGCCCTGCTACACCGAGGGCGACGTCGCGCCGCCCGCCCGCACCCCGTGGGACACGGCCAGGTCGGCGGGCGGTTCCAGCGGCGGCGCCGCCGCGGCCGTCGCGTCGGGGCTGGCCCCGGTCGCCCAGGGCAGCGACGGCGGCGGCTCCATCCGCATCCCGAGCAGCGTCTGCGGCCTGTTCGGGATCAAGCCGACCCGCGGCCGGATCTCCCAGGGGCCGATCGTCCCCGACCTGTTCGGGCTGTCCACCAACGGGCCGATCGCCCGGAGCGTCGAGGACGCCGCGCTGCTGCTGGACGTCATGGCCGGGCCGATGCCCGGCGACCTCTACGCGGCCCCGCCCGTCGAGGGCACGTTCCTGTCGTACGCCGGCCGCCCGCCGGGACGGCTCCGGATCGCCCGCAGCCTGCGGCCCGCCGTGCCCGGCGCCGAGGTGCACCCGGACTGCGTCGCCGCCTACGAGGAGGCGTCCGCGCTGCTGGAGGAGCTCGGGCACGAGGTCGTGGAGCTGCCGCCGGTGCTCGGGCCCGAGATGGTCCCGCACTTCGAGCTGCTCTGGGGTGTCATGGCCACGATGACGCCCGTCCCGGACGGGCGCGAGCACCTCCTCCAGCCGCTCACGCGGTGGCTCCGCGAGCGCGGGAACGCCACGACCGCGCCGCAGCTGTTCCGGGCGCACGCCGCGCTCCAGGGCGCGCTGCGCGCCGCGTTCCCGGTCATGGACGGGTTCGACGCGATCCTGCACCCGACGCTCGCGCAGCCGCCCGTCCCCGTCGGCCACTTCCACGATCAGGAGCCCGAGGAGAACTTCCGGCGCCAGACGCTGTTCACCCCGTTCTGCGCCGCCTACAACATCTCCGGGCAGCCCGCCGTCAACGTGCCGCTGCACTGGAACGCCGACGGGCTGCCCATCGGGATCATGCTCGCGGGGCGGCTCGGCGGCGAGGGGACGCTGATCTCGCTGTCCGCGCAGCTGGAGGAGGCGCGCCCCTGGTCGGGCCGCAAGCCGCCCATCTGGGACGCGTGAGCCCGTCCCGGCCCGCGCTTGGCCCGGCGCCGCCGGGGCATGGGTGCAGGCGTGGCTGACGACGAACTGAACAGGCTGGCCGGGCTCCACCGGGTCGCGACGCGGTACACCGACTGGCGGGGCCGGGCGGCGGACGTCCCGCCCGGCACCCTGGTCGCGGTCCTCGGCGCGCTCGGGGTGGACGCCTCGTCCCCGTCCGCCGTCCGCGCCGAGCTGGAGCGGCACCGGGAACGGGCGCGGACCCTGCCGCCGACCATCGTGGTCCGCCGCGACCCGGGCGGCGGGCGCACCGCCGACCGGATCCTCGCGCTGCTGCGCCGGACCCTGCGGCCCGCCGGTGACCTGGACGTGCGGATCGAGCCCGGCGGGCCCGACGTCCTGTCGGAGCCGTCCGCCGAGCACGCCCCGGGAAGCCCTGTGCCCTTGGACGGGAGCGAAGGCGACGTCCCGCTCGGATGGCACCGCATCCGCGTCCGGCAGGGGGACCGGGAGGACGGCGCGGCGCTCCTCGTGGCGCCCGCGTCCCTGCCGCGCCCGCCGCGGATGTGGGGGCTGACCGTCCAGCTGTACTCGCTGCGGTCGCGCGGGTCGTGGGGGCTCGGCGACCTGCACGACCTCGCCGACCTCGCGGCCTGGGCCGGCCGCGACCTCGGCGCGGGCTTCGTCGTCGCGAACCCGCTGCACGCCGCGGAGCCGATGCCGCCCGTCAGCCCGTCGCCGTACTCGCCGATGAGCCGCCGCTTCCCCGCCCCCCTCTACCTGCGCATCGAGGACATGCCGGAGTACGCGGCACTGCCCCCCGAAGGCAGGGAACGGTTCGCGGCCATGGCCGCGCGGCTGCGCTCGCTCGACGGCCCGCTCGACAGGGACGCCGTGTGGACGGCGAAGCTGGAGGCGCTGGAGGCGATGTACCGGTCGTCGCCGGGCGTCCGCGACGACCCCGCCTTCGCCGCCTTCCGCGAGCGCCACGGCGCCGCGCTGCGCGACTTCACCACCTGGTGCGCGATCAGCGAGGAGCAGGGGACGACCGACTGGCGGCGATGGCCGTCCGCCCTCCAGGACGCGCACGGGCGCGCCGTCCTGGACGAGCCGCGCCACTACGCGCGCGCCGACTTCCACGCGTGGCTGCAATGGCGCCTCGACCAGCAGCTCGCCGGTGCCCAGAAGGCCGCTCGCGACGCGGGGATGCCCGCCGGGATCGTCCACGACCTGGCCGTGGGGGTGGCGCAGGGCAGCGCCGACGCCTGGATCTACCGGGACGAGCTCGCGTCGGGGATGAGCGTCGGCGCGCCCCCGGACGAGTTCAACCAGCGCGGCCAGGACTGGGGGCAGCCGCCATGGCGGCCGACGACGCTCGCCGAGAACGCCTACGTCCCCTACCGGGAGATGCTGGCGGCGGCCTTGCGGCACGGCGGCGGGCTCCGCCTCGACCACGCGATGCAGGTGTCCCGGCTGTGGTGGATCCCCGAGGGCGCCTCGCCCGCCGAGGGGACGTACGTCGGCTACGACCGGAACGCGATGCTCGGCTGCCTGGTGTGGGAGGCCCACCGGGCGGGCGCCCTCGTCGTCGGCGAGGACCTCGGCACCGTCGAGCCGGAGGTCCGCGACGACCTCGCCGACCGGGGCGTCCTCGGCACGTCGCTGCTCTGGTTCGAGCGCGATGCGAAGGGCGGCCCGAAGCCGGCGGAGCAGTGGCGGGAGCCGTCGCTGGCGACGGTCGGCACCCACGACATGCCGCCGATCACCGGGTTCCTGCACGGCGACCACATCGCCCTGCGCGACCGCCTCGGCCTGCTCACCCGCCCCCTCGCCGACGAGACCGCCGACCACCGCGAGCAGCTCGCCGCCTGGCTCGGCGTGCTCCACGCCGAGGGCCTGCTGCCCGACCCGCCCGGCGAGGTGCTGCGGGCGCTCGCGGACGGCTCGGACGCCTACGACCGGCAGGTGGTCTCCGCCCTGCACGCCTTCCTCGGCCGCACCCCGGCCCGCCTCATCGGCGTCTCGCTCGCCGATGTGGTCGGCGAGCGCCGCACCCAGAACCAGCCCGGCACGATCGACGAGTACCCGAACTGGCGCGTCCCCCTCGCCGACGCGCAGGGCCGGCCCGTCCTTCTGGACGACCTCGTCGAGGACCCGGTGGTCCGCGACGTGCTGGAACGGATCAGCCGAGACTCTTCATGATCCGCCTGGTGACGTCGTGCAGGAGCGTGTCCGGCACGATCGGCGCCGACGCGATCGCCGAGAACAGCGCGGGCAGCCCCGGCAGCGGGTAGCCGTCGTCGTCCGGGCCGTCCAGGGCAGCCTTCCCCAGCGGCTGGTGGGACAGGGACCTGCGGGCCCGCGCCCAGGCCGTCTCGACCTCCTCGGGGGAGGGGACGCCGAAGCCGTGCCCCACCGGCGCGGCGTGCCGCAGCTTCACCAGCGCGCCGTCGGTGAACTCCGCCGCCAGCCGGCAGCGCTCGGTGAGGTCCTCGCGGACCCGGTCGTCCAGCCGCGTCATGACGGTGCACGGCGTGCGGCAGCGCGCCGCGCAGTCGCCCAGGGCGGCCGCGACCTGGCTGTGCTGCCGGTCCAGGTAGGCGCGCCAGCCCGGCGGCGGCTCCTTGGCGACGCGGAGCGTCCGCTCGCACGCCGACCGCTCCGGGCGGGTGTGGTCGCACTCGCGCGGCGAGCCCGGCGCGATCGGGACGCCGAACCGGCTGCCGTCCCCGTTCACCGACGCGCCGATCAGCGCCGGGTCGCCGGCGTGCCCGAGGACCGGCTCCCACGCCAGCAGCGGCAGGTACTCGCTGGCGATGTGCACGGCGGCGACCAGCGCGGCCATGTCGCGCCGGTGCCAGCGGATCGCGATGACCTCCAGCAGCAGCGCGTAGGCGGGCCGCAGGCTCGCCAGCGCGCCGCGCGGCCGCTCCTTGGGCGCCTGCGGCATCCGGCTCGCGCGGGCCCGGTCGAGCAGGTCGCGCGGCACCTCCCCGGCGGCCTCGGGCATCCCGAAGTCCTCGGCGTCCAGGTCCAGGACGCGCTGCCCGAACGCGCACAGCGGCGCGACGGCCTTCGCCCGCCCGTCCGGGACGAGCGTCCCGTCGGCGATCAGCGCCTCCAGGTCCCCGAACGCGTACCGCCGTGCCAGCGCCGTCAGCACGTCCCGCGCCGTCTCCACGCCACCATCCCCTCTCCGCGGACCCCCGTGACCCTGCAACGATCGCATGGCCACGGGGGTTGCGACAGGGGCGGCGGCGTCAGCCCGCGGCGGCGTCCTTCGCCCGCGCGCGCAGCGCGCGCGCCACGCCGTCACGGCCCTCCGACAGCAGCCGGGCGAGCGCCGCGGGCGGCTTCTCCTCCGCGATGTAGGACTCGGTGCGGTCGATCGTGGACTGCTCGATCACCAGGAACGGGTAGGCGACCTCCGCGAACGTCTGGGACATGTCGCTGGTCCACTCCTTCCACACCCGGCCGACCTCGGCGAAGTACTTGTCCACGTAGGGGACGAGCAGGTCCGCCTGGTCCGGCTCCACGAAGCCGCCGAGCGTCGCCCGGTAGACGGCGTTCGGCAGCGTCCCGCCGATGACCCGGTCCCACGCGGCGGCCTTGGCCTCGGCGGTCGGGATCGCGGCCTTGCAGCCGGCGGCGTGCCGCTCGCCCGCCGCCGTCCGGTCCCGCTCGTGCTCGGCGTCGATCTCCGCCTCGCCCGCCTTGCCGGTGACGACCAGGCGGCGCAGCAGCGCCCACCGCAGGTCGGTGTCGACCGTCAGCCCGTCGAGCGACTGCGAGCCGTCCAGCAGCGCCCGGACGTACGCCAGGTGCTCCTCGCTGACAGCCGACGCCGCGAACGCCTGCGTGTACGCCAGCTGCAGGTCCGAGCCGGGCGCGGCCTCGCGGGCCAGCTCGAAGAGCGTGTCGGCGAGCAGCGCCAGGCCCTCCTTGCGCCAGGACGGGTCGGCGTACTGCTGGACGGCCGTCCGCGCCTGCCGCAGCAGCGTCTGCGTGACCGAGATGTCGGTGACGCCGCGGATGCCCTTCGCGACGAGCCGGACGTAGTCGCGCGTCGCCATCTCCGCGTCGCGCGTCATGTCCCACGCCGCCGACCAGCACAGCGCCCGCGGCAGGCTCTCCTTGATGTCGCCGATGTGCTCCACCAGCGTCTTCAGCGAGTGCTCGTCCAGCCGGACCTTGGCGTAGGTGAGGTCGTCGTCGTTGACCAGCACCAGGTCGGGACGCTTCTGCCCGACGAGCTGCGGCACCTCCGTGCGGGCGCCGACCACGTCCAGCTCGACGCGCTCGCGCCGGACGAGCCCGTCACCGGTCCGGTCGTACAGGCCGATCGCCAAGCGGTGCGAGCGCAGCGTCGGGTAGTCGGCCTTGGCCTCCTGCAACACGGCGAACGAGGAGAAGTTCCCGTCGGCGTCGACCTCGTACTCGGGCCGCATCGTGTTGACGCCGGCGGTCTCCAGCCACTCCTTCGACCAGGACGCCAGGTCGCGGCCGGACGTCTCCTCCAGCGCGTCCAGCAGGTCGGTGAGGACGGTGTTGCCCCACGCGTGCCGGTCGAAGTACCGGCGCACGCCCTCAAGGAAGTTCTCGCGGCCGACATAGGCCACCAACTGCTTCAGGACGGACGCGCCCTTGGCGTAGGTGATCCCGTCGAAGTTCACCTCGACGGCCCGGATGTCGGGGATGTCGGCGGAGATCGGGTGCGTGGACGGCAGCTGGTCCTGCCGGTACGCCCACGCCTTCTCCAGGTTCGCGAACGTCGTCCACGAGCCCGTCCACTTGGTGGCCTCGGACTGGCACAGCACGCTCATGTAGGTGGCGAACGACTCGTTCAGCCACAGGTCGTCCCACCAGCGCATGGTGACCAGGTCACCGAACCACATGTGCGCCATCTCGTGCAGGATCGTCTCCGCGCGCCGCTCGTAGGAGGCGTCGGTGACCCGGGACCGGAAGACGTAGTCCTCCAGGAACGTGACGGCGCCGGCGTTCTCCATCGCGCCCGCGTTGAACTCCGGCACGAACAGCTGGTCGTACTTGCTGAACGGGTACGGGCGGCCGAAGACCTTCTCGAAGTAGGCGAAGCCCTGCCGCGTCACGTCGACGATGGCCTCGGCGTCGAGGTGCTCGGCGAGCGACGCCCGGCAGTACACGCCGAGCGGGATGACGGTGCCGTCGTCACGGCGGTACTCGTCGCGGACGGCGTGGTACGGCCCGGCGATGAGCGCGGTGATGTAGGTGGAGATCTGCGGGGTGGGCAGGAAGCGCCACGTCCCGCCCTCGACGGTCTCGGGGGTCTCGTTCGTGACGACCTGCCAGTCCTGCGGCGCCTTCACCGCCAGCTCGAAGGTCGCCTTGAGGTCGGGCTGGTCGAAGCACGTGTACATCCGGTGCGCGTCGGCCGTCTCGAACTGCGTGTAGAGGTAGACGCTCCCGTCCACCGGGTCGACGAACCGGTGCAGGCCCTCGCCGGAGCGGGAGTAGGCGCAGTCCGCCACGACGCGCAGCTCGTTCTGCGCGGCCAGGGAGGGCAGCGGGAGGCGGCCCTTCTCCCCGTCGTAGGACGCGGGGTCCAGCGCCTCGCCGTTCAGCGTCGCCTCGCGGACGACGGCGCCGTGCAGGTCGACGAAGGACGACGCGCCCGGCTCCGCGCAGCCGAACCGGATCGCGGTGGTGGAGCCGAACCGCTCGTCGCCGGTGGTGAGGTCCAGCTCGACCGCGTACGACTCGACGGTGAGCAGCCGGGCCCGTTCCCGCGCCTCGTCGCGCGTGAGGTTGCCTGCCACATGTACTCCTTGGTCGGCTTATTTCTTTGCTGACCTCATGTCTACCAACCGGCCGGGTACGAGGTCCGCACGCCACGGCCTTTCCGCGCCCGCGGACGGGAATCAGTGCGGCGGGGGCCGGGTTGTCGGTGGGGAGATCTCACCGATGACGCTCGAGCAGCCGTAGGAGGCGACGTTGCCGCAGGACGCTCCCACACCCGTGGACTTCTGGTTCGACCCGTTGTGCCCATGGGCGTGGATCACTTCGCGCTGGATCCTGGAAGTCGAGAAGCAGCGCCCGATCGAGGTGCGCTGGCACGTGATGAGCCTGGCCGTCCTCAACGAGGACAAGGACGTCCCCGAGGAGTACCGCAAGGGCCTCGCCGAGGCCTGGAAGCCGGTGCGCGTGTGCATCGCCGCCGAGCAGAAGTACGGCGCCGAGGTGCTGGGCAAGCTCTACACGGAGCTGGGCACACGCCGCCACCACGAGAAGCAGAAGTTCGACCGCGAGTACTTCGAGGCCGCGCTGACCGCCGCTGGCCTCGACCCGGCGCTCGCCGACGCCGCCGAGTCCACCGCGTACGACGAGGCGGTGCGCGCCTCCCACAAGGACGGCATCGACCGGGTCGGCCAGGAGGTCGGCACCCCGGTGATCGAGGTCGAGGGCAGCGCGTTCTTCGGCCCGGTCGTGTCGCCGATCCCGCGCGGCGAGGCGGCCGTGAAGCTGTGGGACGGCGTCGTCGCGGTGGCCTCCACCGATGGATTCTTCGAGCTGAAGCGCACCCGCACCCGGGACCCGATCTTCGACTGAGCCGGTCTCCGACCGGTCTCTCGGGCTGGTCTTCGGGCCGGTCTCCGACCGGATCCGCGGACGGATCGGTGCGGCTTCGGCCGTTCCGGTTGCCTCGCCGGTGCCCCTCCGCCAGACTCGGTGCTCCGAGAAAATGGCAACGGTTTTCATATCCGAAACGGGGGCATTCGTGAAGGTTGCGTTCGTCGGCAAGGGCGGCAGCGGCAAGACCACCCTCTCGTCGCTGTTCGTCCGGCACCTCGCGCTGCGCGGGCTGCCGGTGGTCGCCATCGACGCCGACATCAACCAGCACCTCGGCGCGGCGCTCGGCATGGACGACGACCAGGCCGCCAAGATCCCGGCGCTGGGCGCCCACCTCGCCGAGATCAAGGAGTACCTGCGCGGCGACAACCCGCGCATCGGCTCCGCCGCCGAGATGGTGAAGACCACCCCGGCGGGGCGGGGGTCACGCCTGCTCCGGGTGGACGAGGAGAACCCGATCTACACGAGCTGTGTGGCGCCCGTCGGTGAGGTGCGGCTGGCGGTGACCGGCGAGTTCACCGCCGAGGACCTGGGGGTCGCCTGCTACCACTCCAAGGTCGGTGCGGTGGAGCTGCTGCTCAACCACATGCTCGACGGCCCCGGCGAGTACGTGGTGGTGGACATGACCGCCGGTGCCGACTCGTTCGCCTGGGGGCTGTTCTCGCGCTTCGACGGCTCCGTGCTGGTCTGCGAGCCGACCGTACGCGGAGTCGGCGTCTACCAGCAGTACGG
>NZ_JBEYYT010000029.1:0-45297 GCF_040645715.1 Spirillospora sp. NPDC046719
ATCGCCCTTAATCGGGGCCACGACCCCCCGAGCCCCCCGGTGTGGGGGCTTCGCCCCCACGACCCCGGCGCGCTTCTCGCGATATTGGGGCTTCGCCCCTTGCCCCCCTCGGGCTTCGCCCTCGCCTTTAGTGCTGGTTTTTGCTCTGCGCCCTGGTTTTGGGGCTTCGCCCCTTGCCCCCGTTTGGGGGCTTTGCCCCTTGCTTTCCTTGGTCGTGCGGGTTTTTGCTCTGCGCTCTGTTTTTTGCTTCGTCCCCTGCTCCCTCTCGGGGGGTCAGGACAGGGGTTTGCGGGCTACGGCGCAGGCGCCTAGGCCGGTCGGCGCGTCGGTGGGGGTCGGCTCGCCGGGGGGCAGGTCGGGGCGCCAGAGGTGCGGATCGACCAGACCCGGCTCCAGCAGGTCGAAATCGCCGAACAGGGCGGTGATCTCGTCCCTGCCGCGCAGGGTGCCGAGGCCCATCGCGCCCTGGTATGCGTCGGCGACCTCGCGCAGGGCCGGGAGCACGTGGCTGATCGTCAGGAAGCTGCCGGGCGCGAGCCGGTCGCGGAGGCGCGCCAGCAGGTCGGCCGGCACGGGATCGGGCAGGAAGTGGAACAGGGCCAGCGCGCTGACCGAGACGGGGCGGTCGAAGTCGAGCGTCCCGGACGCCAGCTCGATGATGCGGTCGATGTCGGCGACGTCGGAGTCGACGTACCCGGTGCTGCCCTCCGGCCGGCTGGTCAGGAGAGCGCGGGCATGGACGAGCACGATCGGGTCGTTGTCCACGTACACCACCCGGGACTCGGGCGCGACGCCCTGCGCCACCTCGTGCAGGTTCGGGGAGGTCGGCAGGCCGGTGCCCAGGTCGAGGAACTGGCGGACCCCGTGGTCGCGCGCGAGCAGGCCGACGGAGCGGGCGAGGAACCTGCGGTTGGCGAGCGCCAGCGGCCGCAGCTGCGGGCAGATGCTCAGGATCTTCTCGCCGAACGCGCGGTCGGCGCCGAAATGGTCCTTGCCGCCGAGGTAGAAGTCGTACACCCGGGCCGGGTGCGGCACATCCGTGCGCAGGTCCACCGGAAGTGAGGCGTCGGTCATGAGGGGCTCTTCCTAGGAAGGAGGGGTGCCGAGGCCATCCGATCCTCCCATGATCGGCGACTGCCGGGTGGGGCCTAAAGGTGATTTTCTGTGTCCGAATCAGAATGATCGACTGTTACGAATACGTTGCGGGCGGTGCGGCGCGCTCTGCTTAGACTGGTCGAGTACCCGGGGGGACGCATTCTTGGTCATCCGATGGGAGCGGGATGTCCTCGGAGGGTCCGCCTGCTCGACGCGGTAAAAGCCGCCGGGAGTTCTTTCCGGCGCTCGGGGCCGTCTACACCTTTTTCGGCCTGGCCACTACCGTCTTCAGCGGCCGGCTGCTCAGTATGCCGGCGTGGGGGCTGGCCCTCCTTCTCCTCGGCTTTTTGTTCGTGGGTTTCGTCGCCGCGTCCGTTCTGGTGTCCGACCTCTCCGGACTCAAAGTGCCCGCGATGGCGGCGGCCGTCCTCGCGCGGGCGTTCCGGCTGCTGTACCGGGCCGTGCGATGGTCCTGGCCCGGGATCGTCGCCGCCCTGGCCGTCGGCCTGGTGATCTTCAAGGCGCCGGTGCTGTGGGCGGACGCGACGTCCGGCGGGTCCTGCGCGGAGCCGATCGACCTGCGGGTCGTCACGGACGCCGAGAACGTCGCACCGCTGTCCGAGGCGGCCCGGCGGTACGTCGCGGAGAGGGCGGACCACGGCTGCCGCGAGGTGACGATCAACGTCGCGGGAGACGCGCCCACCGACGAGATCAAGAACGGCTTCGCCCGCGGATGGACGAGCCCGGGCGCCGAATCGGGCGGTGGCGACTGCTCGTCCCTGCCGTCCCGGGCGACCCTCCTCGGAGCGCAGCCCGACGTCTGGATCCCCGACAGCCTGACGATCGCCAAGGGTGTGCGGGACGACGTCGAGGGCCGGACCCCGTGCTCGGGCAAGGCGAGCCACCTCATGGCGAAGGCCGACCTGGAGATCGGCCATGCGCCGTCGGTGGGATCGTCCCCCCTGGTCCTGGCCGTGTTCGGCAACTCCGACAGGCCCGACCTGGCGGGCGACCCGGGAAGGCAGAGCCTGGAGTCGCTGGTGCACGAGTTCAACGCCGAACAGGTCCTGACCTCCGTCGCGCGCCCCTCGCCCGACACCTCCGACTCCGCCCTCCTGGCGACCCCGCTGCTGCACCAGGCGCTGCGGACCGGATGGGCGGGCGGCGACAGGGAGCCGTTGGAGAAGATCTTCGACGAGAGCAATATGTCCGGCAGGGACGCCGTTTCGCTGGTGTGCGGGTTCCGGGCGAAGGACAATGGCGGAGAGCGTCCTCCCCAGGGGACGGCGGTCATTCTTCCCGAGAGCGTTCTGGCGAGATATGACCACGGTGACGCGCTCGGGGCGGGGTGTCCGGGCAGGAAGCCCTCTTCGCAATGGTGGCTCTATCCGTACTACACGAATGACCTTCCCGTCCTCGATTATCCGTTCGTGCACGTACGCTGGCCGGGCGAGGACTCCGCCAGGCGGGACAAGGCGGTCGCGGCTTTCCGGAAGTGGCTCGGGAAGGACGAATTCGCGAGAGCCGGCCTTCGCACCGCCTCCGGCCGGATCTCCGCCGCCGCAACGGCGGTGCGGAGCCTGCGGGACCCCGAGCACCCCGTCCCCGAGAGCATGCCGCCCCATCCCCTGCGCGGCGACGGCACCTGCCTCGCCTCGCTGCAGGCGCTGCTGGGCTGCTACGGCGACGCCCGGCCGAAGCCTCCCGTGGGCCTGCTGATCGACGTCTCCGGCTCGATGGCGAACACCGTCGGGCAGAACGGCCCGAGCCTCGGGCGCGCGCAGGCGCTGGCGACGCGCATCCTGGCCGACACCAGGCCCACCGCCCCGACGTCGCTGTTCTTCTTCTCGCGCAGCAGCAGCCCGCAGGCCGGGCCGGTGGCCTCGTCCACCGACGAGGCGGGGCGTCTCAAGGTGGCCGCCGCGCTCCAGCGGGCCGTCACGAACGACTGGGACATGCCGCTCACCACGGCGATCCGGCAGGCGGTCGCGACCCGCCTGCCGCCCGGCAAGAAGACCCTGGTGGTCCTGACCGACGGGCAGGCCCCCGCCAGCGATCCCGGCGCGGCCGGCCAGGCCCGCGAACTCGCCAGGACGCTCAGGTCCGAGGACCGCGCGCTGCACGTGCTGATCGTGCTCACCGGGCAGTCGGACTGCACCGCGGAGCCGGTCGCGTCGATCGCCGCCGCCTTCGGCCGCGATTCGTGCATCGGCGGGCCGAGCGGCGACATCGAGGACCTGGCGCCCCGCGCGGTGGCGCAGATCCTCTGGGGGGACGACTGATGGCGGCACCCGCCGGCGGCCTGAACGGCTACGTCACGCGGCACAGGCGCCTCGTCGCCTCCGTCGTGGCGTTCGTCCTCGTCCTGGGCGCCGCGGCGGGCACGCGGTGGTCGGCCGGCTACCGCCCGGCCTTCCGCGGATGCGGGGAGCACCGCGGCCTGACGATCGCCACGGACATCGACATCAGCCCGGACTTCCAGCGGCGCGCCCTGGTGGAGGGCTGGAACAAGCTGCACCCGGACGAGCAGGCGACGCTCGTGGAGGTGTCGCGGTCGACGGACGCGACGCGCAGCCAGCTCATCGCCGCCCTGGACTCGGGAAGCTGCGCCTACGACGTGCTCGTCGTCGACATCGCCTGGCTCCCCGAATACGCGCATCGCGGCCTCCTCGCCAAGGTCGCGGACGACTGGATGGAGGACCCGGCCGACTTCTTCCCGGTGACGATGCTGACCGGGCAGTGGAAGGGACGGCAGTACGCGGTGCCCTGGTTCACCGATGCCGGGCTGCTGTACGTGCGGCGAGGCGAGAGGACGCCGGCCTCATGGGACGAGCTGCTGAAGAAGGGGTACGCGGCGCAGCTCGGAGACTACGAAGGGCTCACCGCGAACGCGCTGGAGGCCGTCTGGAACACCCAGAAGGGAGCGGTCCTGAGCGGCACCATCGACAAGGTCGACGTGAGGACGGCCCAGGTCGTCCTCCAGGGGCTGGACCGGCTCGCGACCGGCGGCCCCGCGCTGGCGGACTCCCGTGCCTCCATGGAGGACGGCTCCCTCGACGCGTTCGCCGGGGGCCGCGCCACGCTCATGCGCAACTGGCCCTACGCCTTCAGGACGCTGACGGCCGACCCGCGCGTCGGCAACGGCTTCGATGTCGCCACCCTCCCGGCCCCGGGGTACAGCGTGCTCGGCGGATGGGACCTGGCGGTCTCCGCGCGGTCCAGGCATCGGGCCGAAGCGGGGAAGCTCGTCGACTTCCTCGGCAACGCCGAATCCCAGCACCAGCTGTTCGCCTGCGGGGGGTTCACCCCGACCAGGCTTTCGGTGCTGCACAACCCGGCGCCGTGCAGGGATCCGAAGTACCGGCCGGAGGAGCTGCCCTCGGCCAAGCGTTTCGCCGCGTTCGCCACCACCGTCCAGGGCGCGCTCGACCTGGCGCGCCGCCGGCCGGTCACGCCGTACTACGCGCAGTTCAGCGAGACCTTCCGCGGCTGCGTGGAGCAGGTGCTCGACGCCCACGCCGTTCCCCCGCGGGCCCGGGAGCCGAGCGCCGCGACGCTCGCGAAGGTGCTCACCGCCGCGCTGAAGGGCGAGCACAGCGGCTGCTAGCGCGCGGTGTCGATGATCTCGGCCGCGATACATCGCGGGACGATCTGACGGGGGCGTCTCGGGGCTGCGGGGAAGCGGACATAACCTGGGCGTATGCGGAATGTGGTGGCGGGTGTGCTCGATGTCTGCTGCGTGCTCGTGTTCGTGGGGATCGGGCGCAGCTCGCATGACGAGGCGGCCAGCGTGACGGGGTTCCTGAACACCGCGTGGCCGTTCCTGGTGGGGCTCGCGGCCGGGTGGGCCGTGCTGCGGGCGTGGCGGCGGCGGGCGGACGCGGTGGTGCCGGTGGGGATCGGGGTCTGGCTGTCGGCGGTCGCGGTGGGGATGGTGCTGCGGGTGATCTCGGGACAGGGGATCGCGTTCACGTTCGTGCTGGTCGCGCTCGTGTTCCTGGGGCTGGTGCTGCTCGGCTGGCGGGGCGTGGCGCGGGGTGCGGCGGCGCTCCGGCGTGACAAACCCGAGCGTGTCTGAGTTGTTGGATCTCTCCAAATGACCGGGCGGTCTGTTTGCCGGTCCGGCCGGTTGACGCCGGACGCGGGGTGCTGGTGAAGTTACCCGCGAGTCACGTGGGTGACCGAGCAAGCATGTCGAAGGGGACACGATGGCATCTGCGCTGCGGGACTGGCTGGACAAGCCGAACACCGGACGCGGCGTCCACCTGGCGGCCGACGACGGCGGCTGGGACTTCCGCGGCTACGGTGAGCTGGCCTCCGCCGCGCGCCGCACGGCCGGAGCGCTGATCGAGGAGGGCGTCCGCCCGGGCGACGTGGTCTGCCTGATCCTGCCCACGGACTTCACCTGCATCGAGACCTACTTCGCCGTGTGGGCCGCGGGCGCCACGGTCTGCCTGATCACCCCGCCGCTGTTCCAGGACGGCGACGACTACGTCGCGCACGTGGCCGCGATCCTGCGGCAGGCGAAGCCGGTGCTGGTGGCCGCGTCCGCGGACCTGGCGGACTACGCGGGACGGGCGATGGCGCAGGCCGGCCTGCCCGGCGAGCCGTGGCTGCCGCGGCAGGCGGCGGCCGAGGCCGAGGTGCAGCCCGCCGGGGAGCTGGCGCTGCTGCAGTTCACCTCGGGATCCAGCGGCGCGCCGCGCGGCGTCATGGTGACCTGGGACAACCTGGAGGCCAACAGCGAGCTGATCGCCCGGTCGGCGGGCTTCGAGGACGACGACGTCGTCGCGTCGTGGCTGCCGCTGTACCACGACATGGGGCTGATCGGCTGCTTCCTCACGCCGATCGCCCGGCAGGGGAAGCTGCGGCTGATGCGCCCCGACCACTTCATCCGCGACCCCGCACGCTGGATCCGCTGCTTCGCCGAGGCGCAGCACACGGCGGCGCCGCCGTTCGCGTACGCCTACTGCGCGCGGCGGGTGAAGCCGGAGCAGCTGGAGGGCCTGGACCTGTCCGGCTGGAAGATGGCGCTGATCGGCGCGGAGCCCATCGACCCGCACTCGCTGGAGGTGTTCGCGGAGCTGCTGGAGCCGTTCGGGTTCTCGCGGACCGCGTTCCGCCCGGCGTACGGGATGGCCGAGACGACGCTGCTCGTCACGATGGACAAGGAGCTGCGCGACCCGCTGGCCGTCCGGCCCGACCCGGAGTCGCTGTCGTTCGGGAAACCCGTGCGGATCCTGGAGCAGCACTCGCTCGGGCCGCGGTCGATCGGCGCGAAGGCGGGCTGGATCGTCGGCTGCGGGACGCCCGAGGAGGACGTGCCCGTCCGGATCGTCGACGACGAGGGCCGGACGATGCCGGAGGGCGTGCTCGGCGAGATCGTCGTGGGCGGCGCGTCGGCGTGCCCGGGCTACTTCGCGGGCGCCGAGGCCAAGTCGACGCGGTTCGTCGACGGCGAGGTCCACACGGGCGACGCGGGCTTCTTCCACGAGGGCCAGCTGTTCGTGCTGGGGCGGATGGGCGACAGCATCAAGGTGCGCGGCCGGTCCGTCTACGTGGAGGACCTCGAATCCAAGATCGCCGAGGTGTCCGGGCTCGGCAAGGGCCGCATCGTGGTCGTCGGGGTGCCGGGCGCCGGGCAGAAGGGCCTCGCGCTGTTCGCCGAGACGCTGGACGACGCGTGGGTGCCCGAGGTGCGCGAGATGCTGCGCCGGCGGGTCGGCGAGGACGTCGAGGTGACGATCGTGGTCGGCACCGGGCTGATCCAGCGCACGTCCAGCGGCAAGCCCCGCCGCCGGTACATGTGGGAGCGGCTCAAGGACGGCAAGTTGGACGGCGCCCGCGTCGTGGACTGAGCCCGCGCGGCGGCCGGGAGGGCCGCCGCTGTGAGGTCAGCCTCTGAACGGGGCGTCCAATTGCTAAAGCCGGTGATAACGGACAACATGGGTTGACGCTCTGAGAGGTCGACGATGCCGTCTGTTGCCACGACGCTTTTTCGCCTGGGTTCCCGCCTGGGTTCCACCGCCCAGAACGCCCTCGAGGTCGCCCGTTTCGGCGGCCTGGACACCGAGGAGGACGCCTCCCCGTTCGAGGTGGTGACCGAGCAGCGCGTGTACCGCCTGCGGCACTACTTCCCGCGGGCGGCGGACGGGCCGGTGGTGCTGCTCGTCCCGCCGCTGATGATCACCGCCGAGGTGTACGACATCTCCTCGCGGGTCAGCGCGGTGGGGGTGCTGCGGGACCTCGGCGTGGACCCGTGGGTGGTCGACTTCGGCGCGCCCGAGCGCGAGCCCGGCGGGCTGGAGCGGACCGTCACCGACCACGTGGTGGCGGTCAGCGACGCGATCGACCGGGTCCGCGCGATCACCGGGCGGGACGTCCACCTCGCCGGGTACTCGCAGGGCGGCATGTTCGTCTACCAGGCGGCGGCGTACCGGCGCAGCGAGGGCGTGGCGTCGATCGTGACGTTCGGCAGCCCGTCCGACACCAGCGTCGGGCTGCCGTTCGGGCTGCCGAGCTGGATCGCGACGGAGGGCGCCGAGCGGATCCCGGACTGGATGCTCGGCGGGTTCGCGGTGCCGGGCTGGGTGACGCGGCTGGGGTTCCAGCTGCTCAGCCCGGTGAAGTCGGTGCGGTCGCGGGCCGAGTTCCTCATGCAGCTGCACGACCGGGAGCGGCTGGCGCCGCGCGAGCGGCAGCGCCGGTTCCTGGAGCGGGAGGGCTGGGTGTCGTGGCCCGGCCCGGCACTCGCGGAGTTCATCCGGCAGTTCGTCCAGCACAACCGGATGCTGACGGGCGGGTTCGTGATCGGCGACCGCCTCGTCACGCTGGCCGACATCACCTGCCCGGTGCTGACATTCGTCGGCGAGGTCGACGAGATCGCGGCGCCGCCGATGGTGCGCGGGATCCGGCGGGCCGCGCCGCGCGCCCAGGTGTACGAGGCGTGCCTGCGGGCCGGGCACTTCGGGCTCGTGGTGGGCGGCCTCGCGATCTCCCGGACGTGGCCGTCGGTCGCGGCGTGGGTGCGGTGGCGCGAGGGCGACGGGGAGCTCCCGGAGATCGTCGCGCCGGTGACGGGGGACGAGGAGGCGCCGCCGGCGTCCCTTCCCGGCGGGCCTGCGGGCTACGGCCTCCAGCTGGCGATGGGCATCGGGACGAGCGCGGCGCGCTCGGCGTTCCGGACGGCGGCGCGGGCCGTCCAGGGGACGCGGCAGCTGAGCGGGGAGGCCGCGCAGAACCTGCCGCGGCTGGCCCGGCTGGAGCGGATCCACTCCGACACCCGGATGTCGATGGGCCTGCTCCTGGACGAGCAGGCCCGGCGCATGCCCGGCGAGGTGTTCTTCCTCTACCAGGGGCGCGCGCACACCCACGACGCCGCCAAGCGGCGCATCGACGCGATCGTGCGGGGGCTGGTCCACATCGGCGTCCGGCACGGGGACGCGGTGGGCGTGCTGATGGGCACGCGGCCGACGGCGCTGGCGCTGGTCGCGGCGCTGAGCCGGCTCGGCGCCGTCGCGGTGCTGCTGCGCCCGGACGGCGACCCGGCGGCGGAGGCCCGGCTGAGCGGGGTCACCCGGGTGATCGCCGACCCCGAGCACGCGGCGCGGGCCGCCCGCCTGGACGGGGTCGAGGGCCACGTGCTCGGCGGCGCCGGGCGCGGCGACCGGCCGGGCGGGCGCGGCCCGCTGCCCGACATGGAGCTGATCGACCCGGACGCGGTGGAGCTGCCGCGCTGGTACCGGCCGAACCCGGGACGGGCCGGCGACCTCGCGTTCGTGATCTTCAGCGGGGACGGCGAGCACCTGCGCGCGAACCGGATCACCAACCGGCGGTGGGCGCTGTCGGCGTTCGGTACGGCCTCGTCCGCCGCGCTGTCGCCGGCCGACACCGTCTACAGCATCACGCCGCTGCAGCACCCGTCCGCGCTGCTGATGAGCCTCGGCGGCGCCGTCGCGGGCGGCGCGCGGCTCGCCCTCGCCAGCGGCTACGACCCGGAGACGTTCTGGGACGAGGCGCGCCGCTACGGCGTGACCGTCGCGTCCTACACCTGGACGCTGCTGCGCGACCTGGTGAACGCGCCGCCCGACCCGGCCGAGCGGCACCACGCGGTGCGGCTGTTCATCGGGTCGGGGATGCCGCGCAACCTGTGGCGGCGGGTCGAGCACCGGTTCGCGCCCGCGCGGGTGCTGGAGTTCTACGCCTCGACCGAGGGCGAGGCGGTCCTGGTCAACCTGAGCGGCAAGAAGCCCGGCTCGCTCGGCCGGCCGCTGCCCGGCAGCGCCGAGGTGCGGCTGGCCCGGTACGACCTGGAGAGCGGGCGCCTCGTCCAGGGGCCGGACGGCCTCGGCGTCGAGTGCGAGCCCGGCGAGATCGGCATGCTGCTCGCGCGGGTCCGGCCGTCGGCGCTCGGGGCGGCGGCGCGGCCGGTGCGCGGGGTGTTCCGCTCCGAGGACGCGTGGACGATCACCGGCGACCTGTTCCGGCGTGACGCCGACGGCGACTTCTGGCCGGTCGGGCGGGACGCGGAGCTGATCCGCACGGCGGAGGGGATCGTCCCGCCGGGGCCGATCCGGGACGCGCTCGGCGACCTGCCGTACATCGACATCGTCGCGGTCTACGGCATCCCGGTCGGCGACACCGAGCTCGCCGCCGCGGCCGTGAGCCTGCGCGACGCCAAGCGCGGCGAGACGGGCACGGCGGGCGCGGCGGGACGGCCCGCCGCGGACGGTGCCGAGCTGAAGCCGGTGGACCTGTCGGAGGCGCTGCTGCGGGTGGAGCCGGGGCTGCGGCCGGCGATCGTCCGGGTGGTGGACGAGGTGCCCGTCACGGCCGGGCGGCGGCTGCGGACGGCGCCGCTGCGCGCGGAGGGCATCCCCGCGGCGGCGGACGGACGGACGTACTACCGGGACAAGGCGGGCGCGTACCGGCCGCTGACGGAGGCGGCGCGGCGGCGGCTGCTGCGCGCCCCCGCGTCCGGCGGTGTAACTCACCTGCCGTAAGCCTGGACTTACGGCCGTCCGTTGCGTTACAACAAAGCGACAGAAACTGCACTTTTGTTGCACGCCGCCCCGGCCCCCGCCCGGGCGGCGCGTCCGGAGGGTTCATGACGAGCGTGCTCGCGCCGCCGCCGGAGGGCAGCGGACTCAAGGCGGTCCCCGGCGTCCCCGGAATCCCGTACGTCGGCAACACCCTCAGCGTGATGCGCGACCCCATCGGGATGGCCCGTCGCCGCTACGAGGAGTACGGCCCGATCGCGTGGGGCTGGCTGCTCGGCATGCGGACCTGCACCGTCCAGGGGCCGGAGGCCGCCGAGACCGTCCTGGTCAACCGGGACAAGGCGTTCGCGAACGGCCCGGCCTGGAGCTACTTCATCGGGCCGTTCTTCCGCCGCGGGATCATGCTCCTCGACTTCGAGGAGCACCTGCACCACCGCCGCATCATGCAGCAGGCGTTCACCCGGCCCCGGCTGCAGGCGTACATGGAGGCGATGGCGCCCGGCATCGTCCGTGGCGTCGAGGCGTGGGACGCCCGCTCCGGCTTCAAGGTCTACGACCACGTCAAGCAGCTCACCCTCGACCTCGCCACGGACGTCTTCATGGGCGTCGAGCTGGACCGCGCCGAGGCCGACCGGGTCAACGGCGCGTTCATCGACGCCGTCCGCGCCGGCACGGCCTACGTCCGGTTCAACGTCCCCGGCCTGCGCTGGAACAAGGGCCTGCGGGCGCGCAGGGAGCTGGAGGCGTTCTTCTACCAGCACCTCCCCGACAAGCGCCGGAACGGCGGCGACGACCTGTTCGCGGCGCTGTGCGAGGCGGAGACCGACGACGGCCAGCGCTTCACCGACGAGGACGTCGTCAACCACATGATCTTCGCGCTGATGGCGGCGCACGACACCACCACCATCACGCTCACCACGATGGCGTACTACCTCGCCAAGTACCCGGAATGGCAGGAGCGGCTGCGGGACGAGACGTTCGCGCTCGCGGAGCGGCTCGGCCGGCCGTCGCTGGAGTACGCGGACCTCGACGCGCTGACCGGCATCGACATGGTGATGAAGGAGTCGCTGCGGATGGTCCCGCCCGTCCCCGCGCTGCCGCGCCGGGTCGTCAAGGACACCTCGATCCTCGGCTACCACATCCCCGCCGGCACGACCGTCGTCGTCCCGATGCTGAGCAACCACCACATGTCCCAGTGGTGGAAGGACCCCGACACGTTCGACCCCGAGCGGTTCTCGCCGGACCGCCGCGAGGACAAGGTGCACAAGTACGCGTGGTCCCCGTTCGGCGGCGGCGCCCACAAGTGCATCGGCATGTACTTCGCGGGGATGCAGGTGAAGACGATCCTGCACCAGGTCCTCCAGCGGTACCGGTGGAGCGTGCCCGCGCGGTACGAATGGCCGCTGGACACCACGTCGCTGCCGTCCCCGAAGGACGGCCTGCCCGTGCGGCTCGACCGGCTTCAGGAGGCCCCGTGAGCAAGGTCATCGCGATCACCGGCGCGGCGCGCGGCATCGGGCTGGCGACCGCCCGCGCGCTCAAGGCCCGGGGCGCCGCCGTCGTGATCGGCGACGTCGACGAGGCCGCCGTGAAGGAGGCGGGCGAGTCGCTGGGCGTGGCCGCGTTCCCGCTGGACGTGACGGCGCGCGAGTCGTTCGAGGCGTTCCTGGCGAACGCCGAGGACGCGGCCGGGCCGCTGGACGTGCTGGTGAACAATGCCGGGATCATGCCGATCGGGCCCGTCACCGGCGAGAGCGACGCCGACGCCCGCCGCTGCCTGGACGTCAACGTGCACGGCGTCATGCTCGGGACGAAGCTGGCGCTGGGCCGGATGCTGCCGCGCGGGCGCGGCCATGTGATCAACGTGGCGTCCGTCGCCGGGGTGCTGCCGACGCCGGGCCTCGCGCTCTACAACGCCAGCAAGTCCGCGGTCGTGGCGTTCACCGAGGCGGCGCGGCTGGAGGTGCGGGGAAAGGGCGTGCACGTCAGCGCGGTGCTGCCGACGTTCACCAACACCGACCTGATCGCGGGGACCCGCAGCCCGAAGGGGATGCGCAACTGCGAGCCGGAGGAGATCGCCGCGGCCGTCGCCGGGCTGATCGCCCGCCCGCGCCCGCAGGTCGTCGTCCCGAAAGCGCTGGGCCGCCAGATCAGGCTCGGCGCCCTCCTGCCGGACCGGCTGAAGCAGGCCGTGTCCCGCCGCTACGGGCTCGACACGCTCTTCCTCGACTACGACCCGGAGGCGAGGAGGGCCTACGACAGGCGGATCCGCTCCGCCCCCTGACCGCGGCGGGCGGCGCGCGCGCGGCGGAAGGCGCGGCGGGCCTGCGGGAGGTAGCGGACGGCCTCGGGGAGCAGCGGCCACAGCCGGTTCCCGGCGCGGACGGCCGCGGCGAACCGGCGGTACCGGCGCTCGTCGGCCGCGCTCCAGGGCAGCTCCAGCAGCTCGCGCATCCGGGGGTGCAGGCCGCCGACCGTGATGAACCGGGCGACCGCGTTCAGCGGCGGCGACACCGCCCGCCACACCGGCGCCGGCACCTTCGGCGGCGCGGGCAGGCCCTTGGTGACGTAGCCGACGCCGTACCGGGCGGTCTTGTGCGCGACGATCTCCTCGTCGAGCATCCGCTTCCAGTACGCCTGGAACGCCTCCCAGTCGTCGGGCATGGCGCGGTCGCTGACCCCGTACATCCGGAACCAGGTCTTGGACTCGTCGTAGATGCGGCGCTTCTCGTCCTCGCCGAGCGGCCGGATGAACGTCTCGATGCCGTAGACCATGTTGTCGAGGAAGGTGGCGTGCGCCCAGAAGTAGGTCTCGGGGTCGAGCGCGTGGTAGCGGGAGCCGTCCGGCATCGTCCCCTTGATGCCGACGTGGTAGTCGCGGACGCGCCGTCCCGTCTCGGGGGAGCGGTCGCCGCCGTAGACGGTGTCGAGGATCGGGCCGGCGGAGCGCTTCAGCCGCGCGAACGTCTCGGAGAAGAACACCGAGTGGTCCAGGACGCCCTGGCCGAGCGCCGGGAGCATGTTCTGCAGCACCGCGGCGCGGGGGCCGACCAGCAGCATCCGGGTGTCGCCGAAGTACCGCCAGGTCAGCGAGCCGGGGCCGAGAGGGGTGGGCGCTGGATCGGGCATGGACACCGCCGAGGGGGGACGAGGGTGGAACAGAACGACGGTAATTGTAGCTGTGTCGCGCGGAATGTCACGGAAGGGGCTCCGGGGGCGGTTAAGGTGCGTCCATGACCACGGACGCGACCTCGCTGACCGGTGCCCGGCCGTCTGAGCGCGGCGACGGCGGGCTGCTCGCCCGGCTGTCCGATCCCGCCGCCGACGGCGACGACCTCGACGCCCGGATCCTGGACGCCGCGCTCGGCGAGTTCGAGACCTACGGGCTGCGCCGGGTCAGCGTCGAGGACGTCGCGAAACGGGCCGGCGTCGCGCGCACCACGATCTACCGGCGGTTCACCAACAAGGAGCAGCTGCTCCAGGCGGTGATCCTGCGCGAGTGCCGCCGCTTCCTCACCGGCATCGCCCGCGCCACCGAGGGCCTCGCGTCCCCCGAGGACGCGGTGGTCGAGGGCTTCGTGGCCGGGTTGCGGAGCGCCCGCACGCACCCGCTGATGACGCGGGTCCTGCAGAGCGAGCCGGAGGCGTTCCTGCCGCAGCTCAGCATGAACGGCGGCGCGGTGATGATCGCCGCCCGCGACGTCCTCGCCGACCGGCTGCGCCGCGCCCGCCCCGACCGCGCCGACGAGCACAACGCCGTCGCCGAGGTGCTGCTGCGGGTCGCGGTGTCGCTGCTGCTGGTGCCCGGCGGCGGGCTCGCGCTGGACGACGAGGACGACATCCGCGCGTTCGCCCGCGGCTACCTCACCCGGATGCTGCGGCCGGGGGACGGCACCGGCTGAATCGCCCATTCCGCCCCGGGCGGCCGTCCCGTACCCTCTGATTGTCGAATTTCGTTCTAGAATCGGAGGCGGGCCATGGCGGCGGTCGTTCGGACGGCGTACGGCGAGGTTCGCGGCACCACCCGG
This sequence comes from Spirillospora sp. NPDC046719, assembly GCF_040645715.1. Lineage (NCBI taxonomy): Bacteria > Bacillati > Actinomycetota > Actinomycetes > Streptosporangiales > Thermomonosporaceae > Spirillospora > Spirillospora sp. NPDC046719. The sequence continues at coordinate 14,123 of NZ_JBEYYT010000029.1, forward strand.
GACGGCGTCACCGCCTTCCTCGGCATCCCCTACGCGGCGCCGCCGTTCGGCGAGAACCGGTTCAAGGCCCCGCGGCCGCACGAGCCCTGGGACGGCGTCCGCGACGCCACCGAGTACGGGCCCACCGCGCCCAAGCCCGGCTACCCACGCCCCTACGACCGGCTCCTGCCCGACCCCGTCGTCCCCGGCGACGACTGCCTCAACCTCAACGTCTGGACGCCGGACCCCGGCGGCTCCGGGCTGCCGGTCATGGTGTGGATCCACGGCGGCGCGTTCCGCAACGGGTCCGGCGCCGTCGACGTCTACAACGGGCACACCTTCGCTCGCGACGGCGTCGTCTGCGTCAGCGTCAACTACCGGCTCGGCGTCGAGGGCTTCGCGCATCTGCCCGGCGCCCCCGCCAACCGCGGGCTGCTCGACCAGATCTTCGCGCTGGAATGGGTCCGCGACAACATCGCCGGGTTCGGCGGCGACCCCGCCCGCGTCACCGTGTTCGGCGAGTCCGCGGGCGCGATGAGCGTCAGCACCCTGCTCTCCCTCGACCTCGGCCTGTTCCACCGCGCGATCGCGCAGAGCGGCGCCGGCTCCATCGCGCAGGACCCGGCGGACGCGCTGCTCGTCACCAAGGAGATGGCCGCGCGGCTCGGCGTCGAACCCACCGCCGAGGGCTTCGCCGCGCTCGACCCGGCGGCGATCCTGCCCGTCCAGTCCGCCGTGGCCGCCGAGGTCACCGCGCTGCCCGACCCCGGCCGCTGGGGCGCCACCACCGCCGCCGGCGGCATGTCCCTCACCCCCGTGCTGGACGGCGAGCTGCTGACCCGGCGGCCCGAGGACGCCGTCGGCGCCGGCGCCGGACGCGACGTGGACCTGCTCACCGGCTACACCTCCGAGGAGTTCCGGCTGTTCCTGATGCCGACCGGGATCGCCGCCGCCCTCACCGACGACCTGGTGTTCGCCGCGACCGCCGGGATGGGCGTGCCGCCGGCGGTGGCGGCCGCCTACCGGGACCGGCACCCGGGCGTCCCGTCCGGCGAGCTGATGGCGACGATCATCACCGACAGCCTGTTCCGGATCCCCGCGAACCGGCTCGCCGAGCGGCACGCCGCGTCCGGCGGCACCGGCGGCACCTGGATGTACGAGTTCGGCTGGCGGTCCCCGAACCACGACCTCGGCGCCTGCCACGCCCTCGAACTCGGCTTCGTCTTCGACAACCTCACCGCCGAGCCCGAGGGCCTCGCCGGCCCGAACCCGCCGCAGGAGCTGGCGGACCGGATGCACCGCGCCTGGGTGGCGTTCGCCTCCGGCGGCGACCCCGGCTGGGAGCGGTTCGAGCCGTCCGGCCGCGCCGTGAAGCTCTTCGACCACCCGTCCGACGAGATCGTCCACGACCCGCGCGGCGACGACCGGAAGCTCTGGCCCTAGAGGCGGGCGGTGACGTGCTCGGCGATCGCGAGGGAGGAGGTCGCGGCCGGAGAGGGCGCGTTGCGGACGGTCACGACCGGGCCGACGCGGCCGATGCGGAAGTCGTCCACCAGCGAGCCGTCCGCGTCCACCGCCTGGGCGCGCACGCCCGCGGGCGCGGCGACGACGTCGTCCGCGGTCAGCTCCGGTACGAACCCGCGCGCCTGCGCGACGAACGCCCGCTTGACCGCCGACCCGTACAGCTCCTTCGCGCCCGTCCGCCAGTGCCGCCGCGCGAGATGCCGGAAGCCGGGGAAGCGCAGCGTCTCCCACAGGTCGGCGGGACGGACGTCGCGGCGCCGGTAGCCCTCCCGCGCCAGCGCCAGGACGGCGTTCGGGCCGACGTCGACGCCTCCGTCCACGCGGCGGGTGAAGTGGACGCCGAGGAACGGGTACCGCGGGTCGGGCACGGGGTAGATCAGCCCGCGCACCAGGTCCGTCCGGGACGGGACGAGCCGGTAGTACTCGCCCCGGAACGGGACGATCGCCGGCTCCGCGGCGTCGCCCGCAAGCCGGGCCACCCGGTCCGACTGGAGGCCGGCGCACACGATCAGCAGGTCGAACACCAGCTCCTCGCCCCCGGGCGAGCCCACCCGGACGCGGTCGCCCGCCCGGCCGAGCCGCACCACCTCGAAGCCCAGCTGCACCTCGCCGCCGCCGGCGGCGACGTCGTCCGCGAACGCGCGCGCCACCGCCGGGAAATCGACGATGGCGGTGGTGGGCGAGTGCAGCGCGGCGACCCCGGCGGCGTGCGGCTCGATCTCGCGAAGCTCGGCGCCCGTCAGCCGGCGAAGGCCGGGGACGCCGTTGGCGGTCGCACGGCGCTCGATCTCCTCCAGCGGGCCGAGTTCCCCCGCGTCCCGCGCCACGACGACCTTGCCGCACTCCTCGTACGGCAGGCCCTTCTCCGCGCAGTACTCCTTCAGCAGGCCGATGCCGCGGCGGCACAGGGTCGCCTTGAGCGACCCCGGCGCGTAGTAGAGGCCCGCGTGGGCGACACCGCTGTTGTGGCCCGTCTGATGGGCCGCGATGCGGGCCTCCTTGTCCAGGACCGTCACGCGCGCGCCGGGCCGCGTCGCGGTCAGCCGCCGCGCGATGGCCAGTCCCAGGATCCCGGCCCCGACGACACCGATCCGCATCTCCGCCACAAGGCGAATGCTACGGCGCGGCGAATGCCGCGGCGTGGCGGGGCCGGGCGGGGATCAGCTGCCCAGCCGCTTGCGGCCCTGCGCGCGGACGCGCTTGCGCTGCGACGGGTCGAGCATCAGGTAGCCGGCGAGCGGCGCCCCGAGGACGCCCAGGATGATCAGCGCGCTCAGCCACCACGGGAACACGAACAGGGTCAGGAAGCCGACGACGACTCCACCGATCACTACCTTGGTCTTGGTCGACATCTGGTACCTCCGTTGACGGGCCGCCATTTGTTACAACGGCCGTCCCGCGACCGCTGTTCCACGATATGTCGCGAGTCCGCCCGGAGGCCACCGCCGAATCCGCCCGACCTCGGGCCGGGCCCGGCCCGTCAGGCCCGTTCGGCCCGTCCGGCCGTCAGACGCGGAGGGACAGCTGCCCGCCGCCCAGCGTGCGCAGCACCTCGGCGTGCAGCCGCCCGTTGGTGCACACCACGCTCCCGCCGTCCGGGCCCGGCACCCCGGACAGGTCGGTGAACATCCCGCCCGCCTCCTCCACGATCACCTGGAGGGCGGCGAGGTCCCACAGCGACACCTCCGGCTCGGTGGAGATGTCGATCGCGCCTTCCGCCACCATCATGTGCGACCAGAAGTCCCCGAACGCCCGCGTCCGCCACACCTGCCGCGTCAGGTCGAGGAAGTGGGGGAGCCGGCCCTGCTCCTCCCAGCCGCTCAGGCTGGAGAACGACAGCGACGCGTCCGACAGCTCCGTCACCGCCGACACGGTCATCCGGGTCGCGCGGGTCAGGCTGCGGCCCGTCCAGGAGCCGCCGCCGCGCGCCGCCCACCAGCGCCGGTTCAGCGACGGCGCCGACACGACCCCGACCACGATCTCGTCGTTCTCCATCAGCGCGATGAGCGTCGCCCACACCGGGACGCCGCGCACGAAGTTCTTCGTGGCGTCGATCGGGTCGATGATCCAGCACCGGTTGCCGTATCCGGTCCGCCCGTACTCCTCGCCGAGCACCGCGTCCCTCGGCCGGGCCCGCTTCAGCGTGCCGCGGATCTGCTCCTCCACGCTGCGGTCGGCGTCGCTGACCGGCGTCAGGTCCGGCTTGGTCTCGACGCTCAGGTCGAGGGCGCGGAAACGCCTGGTCGTGATGTCGTCGGCCCCGTCCGCCAGCACGTGCGCGAGACGCAGGTCATCGGAATAGCCCGCCACGGCGTGCCACGCTACCGCGATCACGGCCCGCACCGACACACTCACCCCCGGCGTTAACGGCTTTTCGGCCCGCCCCCGAGGCGCGGCGGGCGGTGCCGCGCGCGGGCACCTGGCAGCATGGGCGCATGGCCCACGACCTACCCGGGTGGGTCGCCGAGCTGACCGATCCGCGCCGCGCGCGGACGCTCGACGAGCTCGCCGACCGCCTCGTCCCCCTGGCCGAGCACGCCATCGACGTCTCCCGCCGGCTGCAGGCGCAGCTGAACGAGCTGAACGACCCGTTCAAACGGGAGGCCCTGTACGGGCGGGTCGAGCGGCTCAAGGCCCGCGCCGGCGAGGCGCTGGAGGAGATCACCGCGGAGATCGCCGCGTCCGGCGACGAGCGCCTCGAACGGCTCTGGGCGGACTGGGCGGAGCGCGCCGGGAGCGACGGGACCGACGGGACCGACGGGCGCGACGCCCGCGAGGAGGAGCTGCGCCGCCGCCTCGACCGCGACGTCGTCCCCGTGCTGTCCCGCAGCCGCCGGGACGTGGCCGAACGGGTCGCCGCGCGGACGTCCGCCGCGCTGGAGGAGGCGACGCAGACCCTGCTCACCCGGGTGGAGGAGCTGGCGCGGGCCGTCACCGACCTGATCACCGAGGTGCTGCCGCTGGCCCGCGAGGGCCTGGCGCTCGCCAACCGCGTCTCCGGCCTGTCCGCGCAGGCCCGCAAGGCCGGGCGCGGCCCGATCCCCGAGGAGCTGAAGGACGCCGGCGCCGGGACGGCCCGCGCGTTCGACGAGGCCGTCGCGCGGCTGGAGCTGGAGTGGGCCGCGCTCGGCGCCCGGTCCGCGACCGTGCGGGCCGCGCTGCGCGCCGCCGAGGAGAACGCGTTCAGCCACGTCACCGAGGAGATGACCCGGTGCGTGGAGGAGCTGGCGCCCGAGCACGTCCGGGCCCTGAACGAGGCGGAGGCGCGGGCCCGCGCCCTGTTCGGCGACCCTGCTCAGGAGCGTCCGGCCACCTGAACTCTCGGCTGAGCGGCCGCGCTGCCCGGCCGGGCCAGTGAACGGCCGCGCTGCCCGGCCGGGCCAGGGCGTCCGTGCGGGCGCCGGTTCAGCCGGAGGAGCGGAAGCTCGCGAGGAACGTCTCGTACACGGGGACGGTCGCGTCCCAGTGCGCCTGGTCGGCGGCCAGGATCACCTGGTAGAGCGCGCCGTCGAAGGGGAAGACGCGCACCCGCGCCCGTCCGGCCGTGCCGTTCTTGGTGAACGTGAACTCGATCTCCGCCGCGTCCCGGCCCTGGTACGGCACCTTCCGGTTGAAGTACACCTGCTTGTAGTCGGTGTAGTCGAAGTCCTTCGTGGCCGCCGCGAGCGCGTCCCCGGGATCGCTGGTGTCGAAGGGGCCGGGCTTCGCCCGCGTCACGGCCACGCCGCGCGTCGCGCCCTTCCCGGGCGCGGTGAAGGTGACGTCGTCGCCGGAGCCGTCGGCCGTCCAGCCGTCGGGCACGGCCGCCACGAACGCCGACCCCTCGTACCGGTGGTAGCCCGGCGGGACGCCGGAGTCCGCGCTCGGCGACGGATGGGCGCTCGGCGTGCCGCGCGGCCCGCCGTTCCCGCCGCCGTCGACGAAGACCGCGAACACCACGGCCGCCGCGACCAGCGCGACCGCGAAGATCCCCGCCGGGACGATCAGCTCCCACCGCCGCCGCGCGGGCCTGGGCGGCGCAGGCTCGGGAAGCGGCGGAGGCTCGGGTCCGGGCGCCGGGCCGGGCGGCTGTGTCCCTTCTCCGCCCCCACCCAGGGTGGCGTTGAGCCCCCGCGGCTCCGGGATCGGCAGCGGGCCTGGCGGATTCGGACCTGGCGTGGCCGGGCCGGGCGTGGGCTGCGCCGCAGCCGCGCGCAGCAGCCGTTCGGCCTCGTCATAGCCGAGCCGCTCCTGCGGGTCGCGGCGCAGCAGCCCGTGCAGGACCGGTTCCAGAGGCCCGGCCCGGCGCATCGGGTCCGGGTCCTCCCGCAGCAGCGCCCCCATCAGGGCGTAGATGTCAGGACGCTCGTACGGCCGGCGGCCCTCGACCGCCGCGTACAGCGTGGCGCCCAGCGACCACAGGTCGGACGCCGCGGTGGCGTCCTCGCGGCGCGCCTGCTCGGGCGACAGGTAGGCGGGGGAGCCGACGATCGCGCCGGTCTGCGTGAGCGTCTCATCGCCCGCGATGGTGGCGACGCCGAAGTCGGTGAGCACGGCCCGCTCGTCGGTGAGCAGGACGTTCCCCGGCTTGACGTCCCGGTGCACCACGCCCTCGGCGTGCGCCGCACGGAGCGCGCCCAGCAGGTCCAGCCCGATCCGCGCCACCCGGTCCGGGGCGAGCGGGCCCTCCCGCCTGATCACCGCGTCCAGGGCGGGCGCCCGCACCAGCCGCATCACGATCCAGGGGCGCCCGTCCTCCCGGACGACGTCGTGCACCGTGACGATGCCGGGATGGTCGAGCAGCGCCGCCGACCGCGCCTCCCGCATCGTCCGCGCGTACACGTGCTCGGTCTGCGTCCCGTCCAGGCCGCGCGGCGGGGACACCTCCTTGATCGCCACCTCGCGGTGCAGCACCGTGTCGCGGGCGAGCCAGACCACGCCCATCCCGCCGCGGCCGAGCTCCTCCAGGAGCTCGTAGCGGCCCTCGTCGATCGTGCGCGGCATGCAGGCGACGATACCGACGTACCACGCGGCGTGAAGCGCCGTTTTCGCCCCGTTTCCGGGGCACGCGGCTACTCCGGCTCGCCCTCCCGGCTGGCGAGCAGCCGGCGCAGCGAGTCCAGCCGGGCCCGGCTGGCGTGCCCGTCCTCGACCCATCCGTCCAGGCCGCAGGACTCCTGCAGGTGGTCGCAGAGCGGCGGGCAGCGCTCCGCCGCGCCCTCCGCCAGGTCCTCGAAGGCGTTGATCACGTTCTCCGGCTCGACGTGCGCCAGCCCGAAGCTGCGCACCCCCGGGGTGTCGATGATCCAGCCGTCGCCGCCCGGCAGCTCCAGCGCGATCGCCGACGAGGACGTGTGCCGGCCCCGCCCGGTCACCGCGTTCACCCGGCTGACGGCCCGCTCCGCGTCCGGGACCAGCGCGTTGACCAGCGTCGACTTGCCGACGCCCGAGTGCCCGACGAGCACGCTCATCCGGCCGGACAGGTGCCCGCGCAGCTCGTCCAGGTCGCCGCCGCGCCGCGTCACCACGTACGGGACGCCGAGCGGCGCGTACTCGGCGACGAGGCCGTCCGGGTCGGCGAGGTCGGCCTTGGTCAGGCAGAGCAGCGGGTCCATCCCGGCGTCGTAGCCGGCGACGAGCTGCCGGTCGATCATCCGGGGCCGCGGCTCCGGGTCGGCCAGCGCCGTCACGATCACCAGCTGGTCGGCGTTCGCGACGATGATCCGCTCGAACGGGTCGGTGTCGTCGGCGGTGCGGCGCAGCGACGACGCCCGCGGCTCCACCCGGACGATCCGGGCGAGGGTGTCCGTCGCGCCGGACACGTCCCCGACCAGCGCGACCCGGTCGCCGACCACCACGCCCTTGCGGCCGAGCTCGCGGGCGCGCATCGCGGTGACGGGCCGCTCGTCGCGGGTCCCGGCGTCCACCAGGCAGCGGTACCGGCCGCGGTCCACCGCCGTCACGAACCCGGCGGAGGCGTCCTCGTGCGCCGGGCGGCGGCGGGTGCGCGGCCGCGACCCGCGGCGCCCGGGCCGCACCCGGACGTCGTCCTCGTCGTAGTCCTGTACTCGTCGTGCCAGTGGTCGGTCTCCGTTCTCCGGCCGGCGCCGCTCTCAGGCGGACGCCAGCATCGACGCCCACAGCTCCGTGAAGCCTGGAAGTGTCTTGCCCACCGTGGCGGGATTCTCCACCTCCACGCCCGGGACGGCCAGCCCCAGCACCGCCGCCGCCATCACCATCCGGTGGTCGTCGTAGGTGCGGAACACGCCGCCGTGCAGCGGGCGCGGCCGGATCTCCAGGCCGTCCGGCAGCTCCCGGACATCCCCGCCCAGCCCGTTGATCTCCGTGACGAGCGCCGCCAGCCGGTCGGTCTCGTGGCCGCGCAGGTGCGCGATCCCGGTCAGCCGGGACGGGCCGTCGGCCAGCGCCGCGAGCGCCGCCAGCACCGGGGTCAGCTCGCCGACGTCGTGCAGGTCGGCGTCCAGCCCGCCGAACCCGCCGGCCCCCCGGACGGTCAGCCCGTCCGGGCCGGGCGCGATCTCCGCGCCCATCCGGGCGAGGAGGTCGCGGAGCGCGTCGCCGGGCTGGGTGGTGTCCGACGGCCAGTCCGGCACGGTGACGCGCCCGCCGGTGACGAGCGCGGCGGCCAGGAACTGGGCGGCGTTGGACAGGTCGGGCTCGATCACCCACTCGCCGCCGCGGACGGGACCCGGCGCGACCCGCCAGACGTCGGTGTCCGTCTCGACCGCCACACCGCGGTCGCGGAGCATCCGGACGGTCATCGCCAGGTGCGGCGCGGACGGCACCGGCGGCCCCTCGTGCCGGACCTCCACGCCCTTGCCGAACCGCGGCGCGGCCAGCAGCAGCCCGGACACCAGCTGCGACGACCCGGACGCGTCGATCGTGACCGGCCCGCCGTCGACCGCGCCGGTCCCGTGCACGGTGAAGGGCAGCGCGCCGCGCCCGCCGTCGTCGATGGCGACGCCGAGCGCGCGCAGCGCGGCGATGATCGGGCCCATCGGCCGCTTGCGGGCGTAGGGGTCGCCGTCGATGGAGACCTCGCCCGCGGCGAGCGCCGCGACGGGCGGGACGAACCGCATCACCGTCCCGGCGAGCCCGGTGTCCACCCGCGCCGGGCCGCGCAGCTCCTGCGGCACGGTCTGCCAGTCGGCGTCAGCGTGGGGCGACGACCCGTCGGCGACCGCCTTCGAGTCCTCCCCGATGCTCGCGCCGAGCGCGCGCAGCGCGTCCGCCATGAGCTCGGTGTCGCGGCTGTGCAGCGGCCGGGTGATGCACACCGGGTCCTCGGCGAGCGCCGCGAGGATCAGCGCCCGGTTCGTCATCGACTTGGAGCCGGGCAGCCGGACCGTGGCGTCGACCGGACCGTCGGCGACCGGGGCGTTCCAGTGCGGAGAGGGCATGCCCCAAGGTTATCGGGCGGCCGCCGGGGCGGCGCGAACGTTTTCGCGGGCCGGCCCGGGACGCCTCGCGGGTCAGAGCGGGATGGTGAGCAGCGTTCCCCCGCCGTCCACCACGACCTGGAAGCGGCTGATCTCGCTGCGCGACAGCGCGGTCGCGCCCTGCATCGCGAGCGGCTTCGGTGACCCGGCGACGCCGTACCCGGGCTCGGGAACGCGCCAGCCGCCGACGACCGACCGCGTCCCCGACGTCGACACCGCCTCCAGATGGCACCTCAGCGGGCCCTTGACGTGGGTCAGCTCGAACGTCACCTGCGTGCCCCACTTCTTGTCCACCAGGCCGACGGTGCCGGACGCGCCGGTCCGCGCGTCCGTCGCCTGGTGCCGCTCGCCGACGATCGCCTGAGGCTGCGGCTGCGGCCGGGGCTTGCCCTCGTCGCCGCCCAGCGTCGTCCCGACGCCCACCCCGATCGCCACCAGCGCCGCTGCCGCCGCCGCGCCCGCCCCGTACGCGACGCGCCGCGTCCGCCGGTCCCGCGCCTGCTTGCGCCGGACCATGTCGATCACCGGCGCGGGCGGCCTCGCGGGTTCCCCGGGGGGCTCGGCCTCCGCCGGGTCGATCCCGGAGAGCGCCTCCGCCAGCCCGCCCATCTCGTGCAGCTCGGCGCGGCAGACGCCGCACCCCGCCAGATGCGCCTCGAAGGCCCGCCGATCGTCGGCTTCGAGGAGCCCGAGCGCGTAGGCACCGACATCGGTGTGCTCGACCTGCGAACTCATGAGGTCACCCCCCTCTCCTCCAAGGCGACGCGCAGTGCGCGAAGCGCGTAGTACACCCGGGACTTCACCGTCCCCACGGGGATCCCGAGGTGCTCCGCCGCCTGGTTCACCGTCCGGTCGCGCAGGACCGTCTCGGTCAGCGCCTGCCGGTGCGCGGGCGACAGCGAGGCCAGCGCCTCGGTCACCACGACCTTGCGCAGCAGGGCGTCCATCTCGTCCGCCATCGGGAGGTTCTCCAGGGGGGCGTCGCCGACCTCGGGCGGCCGGACGTCGCGGTGCCGACGGTCGTCGATCACGATACGCCGCGCCACGGTGGCCAGCCAGGGCATCAGCGAGGTCGAGCGGACGTCGAGCCGGTCCGCGCTGCGCCACGCCCGGATCATCGTCTCCTGCGCGACGTCCTCCGCCCACTGCCGGTCGCCGCCGGTCAGCCGCAGCACGAACGACATCAGCGGCCGCTGGTACTCCCGGTACAGCTCCGCCACCAGCTGCTCGCCGGCCGGCGCGGGGGGCGGTCCGCCGCCCGGACCCGGCCTGCGGAGCAGGCTCCGCAGGCCGCCGGTCCGGCGGGTCGATCCGGGTGCTGCCATGGCCGGGCGTCTCCGTGTCGGTCGAAGGACCCAGGTAGCGGGCGGTCACCAGGCAGTACGCGGGCGACCCGGTGCGCGGTTCAACGGATTTGAGGCCGCGTTAAGGCTCGCTTCGGGAAACCGGCGCGTTCGGGGGGCGCGGGCTCAGTGCTTGACGGCCTGCAGCACCTTGCCGGCCTGCACCGCCGTGCCGGTCCCGACGGTCCGGCCCGCCTTCGCGGCCTTGGCCGCCTGCGTCGCGGTGCCCGCCTTGACCGACTTGCCGGCCTTCGCGGCGCGCGCGGCCTGCGCGGCGGTCTGCGCCTTCACCGTCTTGCCGGCCTGGGACGCGATGCCCTGCGCCTTCCCGGCCCGCCCGGCGGCCTTGCCGCCCAGCAGCCCGAGCCTGCCGCCCTTCTTGGACGCCTTGCCGAGCTTCAGCCCGCCCAGCAGCGCGCCGCCCCGCCCGGAGGCCCTCCCGGACGCCCGGCCGAGCTTCATCCCGAACGCGGCACCGCCGCCCCGGCCCGACTTCGCCGCCTTCGCGGCCTGCGTCGCCGCGCCGGCCTTGATGGACTTGCCGGCCTGCGCCATCATCCCGGACGCCCTGCCCGACGCCTTCCCGGCCTTGGCGGACGCCTTGCCCAGCTTCGCGCCGAGCAGCGCGCCACCGCCGCCGTCGGTCTTCGCCGCCTTCGCGGCCCGCCTCGCGGCCTTCCGGCCGCCCTCGGCGCGGGCCACCCGGACCTGCCGGGCCGCCTCGCGGCGGGCCTCCCGCAGCGTCACCGCGGCCTCGCGGCGCATGGCCTTGGCCTCGGCGCCCGCCCTGATCTGGGACTCGCGCGCGGCGCGGCGCAGCTCGGCGAGGCGCGGGGGGCGCCGGGGCTCGGTCGCCGAGATCAGCAGCGCGCCGAACAGCGCGGCGTTCTTCAGCAGGTGGGAGCGCTCTTCGGCGCGGCGGTCCGGGTCGTCCTCGGTCCAGTAGCGGTGCTCGGTCGCCAGCGCGGGCACCATCTGGGCCGCGAGCAGCAGTGTCGTCAGCCGCCGGAACTTGCCCATGACCAGCAGCGCACCGGTCCCGACGCTGATCGCGCCCTCGATCCGGACGAGGGTCTCGGGGTCCTTCGGCATCCAGTCGATCCGGTCGGCGATCGGTTTCACCGAAGGCCCGACCTGCTCGGCGCGCGGGCGCGGATCGCGGACCGCCTCCAGACCGGTCATGATGAACGGGGCCGCCACCAGGGGGCGGGCCAGGGTCTCGATGGGTCGCATGACCCGCTACATGCCCGCCACGATGCGCCTCAAGCGCGGCAGGATGGGGACCATGTGCGGTCGATATGCCACCACCCGCGCGCGTCAGGAGCTCCTGGACGAGTTCCAGGTGCAGGTCGACGCGGCCGGCGGGGAGATCCAGCCCGACTACAACGTCGCCCCGACGAAGCAGGTCCCGGCGGTCCTCAGCCGGCGGCCGAAGGACGCCCCGGAGGACGAGGAGGCGGTGCGGCAGCTCCGGACGCTGCGCTGGGGCCTCGTCCCGTCCTGGGCGAAGGACCTGTCGATCGGCTCCCGCATGATCAACGCGCGGGTCGAGACCGTCCACGAGAAGCCGTCCTACCGCCGCGCGTTCGCTCGGCGGCGCTGCCTGCTGCCCGCCGACGGCTACTTCGAGTGGTACACGCTCCAGGACGCCGACGACCCGGCGGACGGCGAGAAGAAGGCGAAGAAGAAGCCGCGGAAGCAGCCGTTCTTCATCCGTCCCAAGGACGGCGGCGTCATGGCGATGGCGGGGCTCTACGAGCTGTGGAAGCCGCGCGACGAGGAGGACGCCGACTGGCTGTGGACGTGCACGGTGATCACCACCGACGCGCCCGACGACCTCGGCCGGATCCACGACCGGATGCCGATGGTCGTCCGGCCCGACCAGTGGGACGCCTGGCTCGATCCCGAGCTGACCGACCCGGACGGGGTGCGCGGTCTGCTCGTCCCGGCGATGGCCGGCACGATGGACGCCTATCCCGTGTCGAAAGCGGTCAACAGCGTGAAAAACAACGGGCCGGAACTCATAGAACCGTCCAGTGATGGGGATAGTTCCGACAACCATTCCGGCGCGCTGTTCTGACCGCCGCCGCCCCGGCCCCTCCCGGTTCCGGCGGCCGGAACCGGGCCTCCCCTTCGCCGGAGGGCTTTGCCCGGAGACCCCCACCGGGAGGAGTTCGGACCTCGTGGACGCAGCCGCAGCCCGTTCCCGACTGGAGGCGATGGTCGAGGATCTGGATCGTTCCATCGCCATTCTGCGGGGGGAGAGCCCGGAGCGCGACCATTCCGCGGCGGACGCCGGCTCCGGCCTTTCCGACCGCGACCGGGTCGAGGCCGCGCTCGACTCTCTCCGCCGGCACCGCGCCGCCGTCCAGGCCGCCCTCGACCGCGTCGCCGCCGGCTCCTACGGCCGGTGCGTGGGCTGCGGGGACCCGGTCCCGGAAGGGCGCCTGGAGGCCCGTCCCGACGCCGCCAGGTGCGTGCGGTGCCAGGCCCGGTACGACCGCCGCGGACGGTAGGAACGGGCCTCAGAAGCCGTCCTAGAGCCGCCTGGCGCTCGCCAGGAGGTGGAAGCCCAGGGACTCGTCCCCGGGCGGGGCGTTCAGCTCGGTCCGGACGAGGCGCGGAAGCGCGTCCGGCGACGAGGACAGCACGTGCTCCACCGTCGACGGGGACAGCGCCGTGCGCGGTCTGATCCAGGAGACCTCCAGCCCCACCTCGGCGAGCAGCTCGCGGAGCTGGTCGGCGCCGAAGCAGCGGGTGATCGTCCCGTCCGGCCACGGCACCAGGACGACCTCCGCGCTCGGCACGTCCGACAGGTGCGCCCAGTGGCTCTGCTCCGCCAGCAGCGCCATCCCGAGCGTCAGCGAGTCCACGCACAGCAGCACGCGCCCGCCGGGCCGCAGCACCCGCGCGATCTCCGCGATGGTCTCCTCGGTGGCCAGGTGCCGCGACAGCACCCGGTTCTCGGCGAGGACCGCGTCCATGGACGCGGCGCCGAGGAAGGCGAGCGAGCCCGAGTCGCCGAGGACCTTGGTCGTCGCGGGGCCCGGTCCGGAGGCCCCGTCGCCGGACGTCCCGGCCGCGAGCGCGCCGGCCGTGCGGCGCTCCAGCAGCGGGTCGCGGACCTCGACGACCGTGTGGCCGGCCTCCGCGGCGCGCTCGGCGCACCGCCCGTGATCGCCGGAGATGTCCAGGACGCGCGACGGCCTGCGCGGCAGCCAGCGCGCCAGTTGCGCGTCGGCCACCGCCCAGTAGAACCTCCAGTAGCGCGCCAGGGCGTCGCCCTCCGTGGGGGAGTCGCGCAGGCTGGCGATGGTGGGCTCGGGAGGTCGCGCCGGCACCGGTAGCAACGGTTTGCTCCTGTTCTCGCCGTGTACGTCAGTTCTTTCCCCGTCAGGGCCCGGTCATCACCCTCCGTGCAGGCCGGGCGGGGTGGCCCGGCCCGCTCGGGGACGTCCGGAATCTTTTCCGCGTGCGGCTCCCGGTCGGGGAATCGGCGGGCGCGTCCCGGCGTTGCACCGTCTCATAACCGTCCGCACGCGTGGTGCGGCACGACCGGACGGACCGCCCCGTCCGCGCTCGCGGGCGAGGCGATGGACGAGCACACAGCGGAGGTGCAGGCCGATGACCACAGCCGTTGCCGATTACCCGCGCGGCGCGGGGGTAGTGTCCCCGCCCGGCGGCGCGCGCGCCCCCAAGGGCGTGATGAGGCAGCGCGGCCCGATATCGTCTGTGGGATACGACGCCACCAGGCCGGCCAAGGCCAAGGGCGCCACAGTCAAGGGGGTGGGTCAGGTACCGGGCACCACGGAGACCGTTGAGCAGCGCCAGGAGCGGTTCCAGCGCGACGTGCTCCCGTTCTTGGACCAGCTGTACTCGGCCGCGCTGCGCATGACGCGCAACCCGGCGGACGCCGAGGATCTCGTACAGGAGACCTTCGCCAAGGCGTTCGCGTCCTTCCACCAGTTCAAGGAAGGCACCAACCTCAAGGCGTGGCTGTACCGCATCCTGACCAACACGTTCATCAACTCCTACCGCAAGAGGCAGCGCCAGCCGCAGCAGTCCGCGACCGAGGAGATCGAGGACTGGCAGCTCGCGCGCGCCGAGTCGCATACCTCGAGCGGCCTGAAGTCCGCCGAGGCGGAGGCGCTGGAGCACCTGCCCGACTCCGACGTGAAGCGGGCGCTGCAGGAGCTGCCCGAGGAGTTCCGCATCGCCGTCTACCTCGCCGACGTCGAGGGCTTCGCCTACAAGGAGATCGCCGACATCATGGGCACGCCCATCGGCACGGTGATGTCGCGGCTGCACCGGGGTCGCCGGCAGCTGCGCGGGATGCTGGAGGACTACGCTCAGGACCGCGGGCTGACGCGCGCCACCGGGGGGCCGGCATGAGCCGGGGAAGCGCCGGACGCGTAGAGCGGAGCGACATGCCGGACACCGCGGCCGGGCGCGGCGCGGTGAGCGAGAGGGGTGCGTGAGCCATGAGCTGTGGCGACCACCACGAGACGTCCTGCGAAGAGGTCCTCGCGCGCGTCTACACCTACCTTGACGGCGAACTCGACCAGGGCGGCTGCGGCGAGGTGCGCGAGCACCTCGACGAGTGCGGGCCGTGCCTGCGCGAGTACGGCCTGGAAGAGGCCGTCAAGAAGATCGTGAACAAGTCCTGCGGGTGCGAGCAGGCCCCGGCCGAGCTGCGCTCGAAGGTGCTCGGCCGGATCGAGGAGATCTGCGGCGAGATCAAGGCGTCCGGCGGCGTCGCGTCCGGCGGCACCGGCGCCTCCGAGTCCGCCTGACCGGCCCTTCCGGGCCCGCCTGACCGGCGCGTCGGAGTCCGCCTGACCGGGCCCCGGCGGCGCGCATGATCGGCAGCGCCGCGGCTGGGTATCGTGCTGGGGTGCTCGCTCTCGTCACCGGCGCGGCCGGCTTCATCGGGTCCCATCTCGTCGACCGGCTCCTCGCCGACGGCCACGAGGTCGTCGGCGTGGACGACCTGTCGTCGGGGGCCAACCGGAACCCGGCCATCGAGCTGTGGCGGATGGACGTGGCCGACCCGGCGCTCGCCGAGCGGATGGCGGCCCGCCGCCCCGAGGTCGTCTGCCATCTGGCGGCGCAGGTGAGCGTGCGCGCCAGCGTGGCCGACCCGCTGCACGACGCGCGGGTCAACGCGCTCGGGACGGCGAACGTGCTGGAGGCGGCGCGGGCGGCGGGCAGCCGCAAGGTCGTGTTCACCTCCAGCTGCGCCGTCTACGGGGTGCCGGACGCGCTGCCCGTCCCGCCGGACGCGCCGCTGCGCCCCGCGTCGCCGTACGCGGCCTCGAAGGTGACCGGCGAGGTGTACGCCGGGATGTACAAGGCGCTGCACGGCCTCGACTACACGACGCTGACGCTGGCGAACGTGTACGGGCCGCGGCAGACGCCCGAGGGCGAGGCCGGCGTGATCTCGATCTTCACCGACGCGCTGCTGGCGGGCCGCCCCACGAAGGTGTTCGGGGACGGCCGGCAGACCCGCGACTACGTGTACGTCCTGGACGTGGTGGACGCGTTCGCCCGCGCGACGGGCGAGGCGGGCGGCGGCGGCCGCTTCAACGTCGGGACGGGCCTCCAGACGACCGACCGGGACCTGCACGCGCTCGTCGCCGCCGCGGTGGGCGCGCCGGACGAGCCGGACTTCGCGCCGCCGCGCCTCGGGGACCTGCCCGCGATGGCGGTGGACCCGGGCCCCACGCGGGAGGCGCTTGGCTGGGAGCCGCGGGTGAGCCTCGCGGACGGCCTCGCCGAGACGGCCGCCTGGGCGCGCGCCCGCACCGCCTGACCGGACCGCACCGCCCGACCGCCGCCGCGCCGCCTGACCGCCGCGCCGCCTGACCGGTGGTCCCGTGCTGGGGTCCGTGCCGGAGAGCAGAGGAATGCGGCTTGGTGCCATTGATGGGACGATTCTGGTCGGTTTAAGAACGCCATTTGCAGATGCACGTGCATTGAGATTGTGCAGCGGCATTGTGCGGGTACGCTGAGTACATTAATCCCCGGGAATTGATCACTTAAAGTGACACTTGCTTCACGCTTTGCTCACGATTCCCGGCATGCCTGTGTGACCTGGGCAGTTCGCGTTAGGCTGGGGCCGAAATCAGCGACGGGAACGCGGTGCACGCCCCCGAATTCGGGGTATGTGCGGACCTGGGAGACCGGGCCGAGCGGTTCCGGCGGGCCGGCGCCGCGCGCCGGCCGGACCCGGTCGACGGGGGGAGGCGGAAGCCATGCTCGAGTGCGGCAATCCGGCCGGACGAGGCCGGTGCCAGGACGCCACGGGATCGTCGCTGATGATGCCCGAGGGCGTTTCCTGGGTCTAGTGCCGGCAGGCACGGTCGATCCCGGCGGCGGCCCGCTCGTTCGTCACTCCCTAAGGGGCGGCAATGCGTGGACTACCTCTCGCTGCCTGGGCGTACGTGTGCGGGGTGGTCGCGCTCGCGGCCGCGGTGATCGCCACGTCGTCCTTCACGGGGGTGGACTGGACGAAGCTGGCCGTACTGGCCCTGCTCTTCCTCATCTGCGACTCGGCGCCCGCCCGGCTGAACGTCGAGCGGGCCCGCGTCTCGCTGAGCTTCGCCGCCAGCCTGGCGGGGGTCGTGCTCCTCGGCCCCGCCGGCGCGGCCCTGCTCGGCCTCAGCGCCCTGGTCACCGGGCAGCGGTTCTTCGCGCCCGAGAAGCGCGCCTTCAACGGCGCGCAGTTCGCGCTCAGCGGCTTCTGCGCCGGCACGGTCTTCGACCTGCTGGGCGGTGACCGCTTCCACCCCGAGCAGTCCCGCTGGGTGGAGAACGTGATCGGCCCGTTCCTCGGCGCCCTCGTCACCTTCGTCCTGGTGAACCTGCTGCTGATGGCGGGCGTGCTGCTGCTGTCCCGGCAGGCCGCGCCGCGCGAGCTGCTGCACGAGAGCGGCCAGCTCGCCGTCGGCTGCCTCGGCTACGGCATGGTCGGGCTGCTGATCGCCGGGCTGTGGCCGCGGATCGGCGCCTTCGCCGCCGTGCTGGTGCTGCTGCCGCTGTTCATCGCCCGGTGGGCGATGGACCAGGCGTACGCGCAGCAGCAGGCGCACGCCGCCACCCTCGCCGCGCTCTGCCAGGCCGTCGAGACCAAGGACTACTACACCCGCGGCCACTCCGAGCGGGTCTCCCGCGGCTCGGTGATGATCGCGCAGGAGATCGGGATGCGCGCCGACCGGGTCGAGGCGATCCGGTACGCGGGGATGCTGCACGACGTCGGCAAGCTCGGCGTTCCGACGAAGGTGCTGCAGAAGTCCGGCTCGCTCACCGAGGAGGAGTTCGCCGCGATCCAGCTGCACCCGATGCGCGGGCTGGAGATCGTCCGCGAGATCGGGTTCCTGGACGAGGCGCTCGCCGGGATCATGCACCACCACGAGAAGGTGAACGGCCGCGGCTACCCGATGGGCCTGGCCGGCGACGAGATCCCCGAGTTCGCCCGGGTCATCTCCGTCGCGGACGCGTTCGACTCGATGACCTCGACCCGCTCCTACCGGGCGGCCCGCACCGTGGCGGAGGCCGTCGCGGAGCTGCGCCGCGGCATGGGCGACCACTTCGACCCGGTGATGGTGGAGGCGTTCCTGCGCGCGCTGGACCGGGACGGCTGGGAGCCGCCGCGGCCCGTCGTGCTGCCGGACGACGACGTCGTCGAGACCACCCAGCAGGACCATGACGACCCGAGCGCGCCGCTGCGGGTCGCCGGAGACGAAGCACGGCGGTGACGGGACCTCCCATGAGCAGCACCCAGATCCGGGCCCGCCGCGAGCGGGCCGCATGGCAGACCATCGACTCCGGCCAGCTGCTGCTGATCGCGACCGCCGGGCTGTTCGTCGTCGTCGCGATCGCCGAGGTCGCCGCGGCCGGGCTCCGGCAGCCCAACGTCGCGATCATCTTCGGCGTGCTGATCGCGCTCGGCGAGCTGTTCCGGATGGTGATGCCCGGCAACCGGGAGGTCGCGCCGATCGCCAGCGCCGGCGCGATGGGCTACGCGCTGCTGGTCGGCATCGGCCCCGAGGGCGCCCCGCCGGACGCGCCGCTCGGCGTCGTCCCCGCCGAGCACTCGCCGCTGCAGGTCGTCGCGGTGACGTCCGTCGGGATGCTGGTCGGCTCGCTGCCGCACATCCTGGTCGGCCGGTCGCCGCGCCCGGACGCGATGGCGCGCCGGCTGTTCACCGTCGCGGTCGTGGCGCTGTGCTTCCGGCCGATGCTGTCGCTCGGGCTGCCCTGGCAGCTGCTGCTCGCGGTGATGGGCCTGGTCGTCGTGCTGTCCTGCTTCACCGACGTGCTGATCGCCGCGATGATCCGGGCGGAGGCGGTGCGGGCCCGGTTCGGCATCGCGCTGCGCGACGAGATCGACGCGAAGATGGCGCTGTGCGCGGCGACCAGCGCCACCGCGATGCTGATCGCGGTCGCCACCACGGCGATGGGCGAGGCCGCGCTGCTGATCTTCACGGTGCCGATCCTCGTCACCCAGTTCGCGTTCCGCCGGTACGCGGGGATCCGCGCGACGTACCTGCAGACCGTCCGGGCCCTGTCGCGGGTCACCGAGGTCGGCGGGTACGTCGAGACCGGCCACTCGCGGCGGGTGTCGCGGCTGTCGGTCGCGATGGGCCGGGAGCTCGGCATGTCCGAGGAGGAGCTGCTGGAGCTGGAGTACGCGGCGCTGATGCACGACATCGGGCAGCTGTCGCTCGGCGACCCGATCCCCGGCGGCGCGACCGTGCTCGCGTCGCCCGCCGAGCAGCGCCGCATCGCCGAGCTCGGCGCCGAGGTCATCAAGCAGACCGGCGTGCTGGACCGGGTCGCGCACATCGTCGAGCTGTCGTCGCACCCGTACCGGACGGGCCCGGAGACGCTCGCGGGCTCCGGCGAGGCGGCCGAGCGGCCCGCCCCGGCGCCGCCGCTGGCCGGGCGCATC
This sequence comes from Spirillospora sp. NPDC046719, assembly GCF_040645715.1. NCBI lineage: Bacteria > Bacillati > Actinomycetota > Actinomycetes > Streptosporangiales > Thermomonosporaceae > Spirillospora > Spirillospora sp. NPDC046719. The sequence goes on from NZ_JBEYYT010000029.1 coordinate 33,361, forward strand.
ATCAAGGTCGCGAACGCCTACGACGACCTGGTGGGCGACTCCGCCGACCGCGACCGCGGCGCCGCCGTGCTGGAGCGGCTCCGGCTGGACTCGGCGGCCGAGTACGACCCGACGGTCGTGGAGGCGCTCAGCCGCGTCGTCGACCGCCGTCCCCGCCCCTGACCGGCGGTTCCCCACCCGCTCGCGGGTGCGCGGCCGGCCGTTCGTCGCCCGTACGGGCGGACGCGGCGCGGCGCGGACGCTAGGGTCGGCGGGGCAGGTCCGCCGGCGCCGCCGGCGGGAGCAGATCTCCGAGGAGGAGTCCGCGAGTGTTCGAGTCCGTGCTGGTGGCGAACCGGGGCGAGATCGCCGGCCGGGTCGTGCGCACCGCGCAGGCCATGGGCCTGAAGGCGATCGCGGTGTACTCCGAGGCCGACGCCGACCTGCCGTACGTCGCCGAGGCGGACGAGGCGGTGCTGATCGGCCCGGCCGACCCGGCGCGCAGCTACCTCGAGGCGGCGGCCGTCCTGGAGGCCGCGCACCGCACGAACGCGCAGGCCGTCCATCCCGGCTACGGGTTCCTCGCCGAGAGCGCCGCGTTCGCGCGGGCGGTCGCCGAGCGGGAGCTGGTCTGGGTCGGGCCGCCGCCGCTCGTCGTCGCCCGGATGGGCGACAAGATCAACGCCCGGAACCTGATGAAGGAGGCGGGCGTCCCGGTCTCGCCCGGCGCGTGGGAGCCCGTCCCGGACGCGGCGACCGCGCTGGAGGAGGCCGAACGGATCGGCTACCCGGTGATGGTGAAGCCCGCCGCCGGCGGGGGCGGCGCCGGGCTCGGCGCCGCGTACGACGAGGCGTCGCTGCGCGCCGCGTTCGAGGCGGCCCACGCCGCCGCCCGGCGGCTGTTCGGGCACGGCGACGTCCTGCTGGAGCGGTACATCGAGGGCGCCCGGCACGTCGAGGTGCAGATCCTCGGCCTCGCGGACGGCACCGTCGTGGCGCTGGGGGAGCGGGAGAGCTCCGTCCAGCGCCGGTTCCAGAAGGTCGTCGAGGAGAGCCCGTCGCCCGGCGTCGCCCCGGCGCTGCGGGAGCGGATGCTCGCCGCGGCGGTCCGCGCGGGCGAGGCCGTCGGGTACCGGGGCGCCGGGACCGTCGAGTTCCTGCTCGACCCGGTCGCGCAGGAGTTCGCCTTCCTGGAGATGACGACCCGGCTCCAGGTCGAGCATCCGGTGACCGAGTTGGTCACCGGCATCGACCTGGTCGAGCAGCAGTTCCGGATCGCGGCCGGGGAGCGGGTCGCGCCGGCCGCCGCCGCGCCCGGCGGCCACGCGATCGAGTTCCGCGTCCACGCCGAGGACCCGCGGGACTTCCGGCCCGCGACCGGCGAGATCAAGGTGTGGGAGGAGCCGGTCGGCGACGGCATCCGCATCGACGCGGGCTACCACGAGGGCAACACCGTCACGCACCACTACGACTCGCTGCTGGCCAAGCTCTGCGTCCACGGCGAGGACCGCGCGCACGCGCTGGCCCGGGCCCGCGCCGCGCTGGACGCGTTCCGCATCGAGGGCGTCGCGACGAACCTGCCGTTCCTGGCCGAGCTTCTCGACCACCGCGAGTTCATCGACGGGACGTACGACACCGGCGTGGTGGCGCGCATGCGCATCCGCTGAACCGCGCGTTCCGGCGCGGGACGGCGGTCCGGCGCGACAGCGGTCCGACGGGACGACAGGGCCGGCGGGACGACAGGCCGGCCGGGGCGTCGGGGCCGGTGGCTAGAAGGTCAGGGCGTAGGTGAGCAGGCGGAGTCCCGGTATCGGGGACCAGTCCCGGTCCGGGGTGCGGACGAAGCCGAGCCGCTCGTACATGCGGTGCGCGGCCTCCATGTTCGCCTGCGTGGACAGCCGCAGCCCGGTCAGTCCCGCGGCGCGGGCGCGCGCCGCGCACTCGCCGACCAGGGCGCGTCCCGCGCCGCTCCGCCGGGCCTTCGCCAGTACGGCGAGCATCCGGAACTCGGCCTCGTCCGGGCCCGCCAGCTCGGCGTACGGGCTGCCGGGCGGGCAGTAGGCGACGGCGCCCGCGACCTCCCCGCCGATCTCCGCGACGAGCAGCTGCGACTTGGCGGCCCGGTCGGCGGCGTCGCGCAGCTTGCCCACGTAGGACGACTCGGGCGAGACCAGCCCGCCGTGCACGTACACCTCGACGGTCAGCTCGCCGATCAGGTCGTACTCGTGGGGGCGGGCGTCGCGGACGGTGACGTGCTGCATCGGGTGCTTCTCCAGGCGGGGGAGCCGTTGGGGCCGGATCATCGCGACCGGACGGCCGCGACATATCAGGCTATCCGGATCCCGGCGGGACGCTCGCCCGGCGGGGCGGTCGGTGCGCCGTACTAGTCGTTAGGTACTTGACTACTAGCCCCGGCGCCGTGTTGATTGGCGGGTGCCCGTCAGGTGGCGGCCCGCCGAACCCCCAGGAGGCGCCATGCCGGTCCCCCGCTCGATCCTCGGCACGCAGGACGTCGGCGACCTGGAGCTCGCGGTCGTCGCCGGTGCGTGGCCGGACGACGTCCGCGGCCACTTCGTCGTCAGCACCTCCGACCAGCGCACCCATCCTGTGCACGCGTTCTTCGGCGACGGGATCATCGCGCGGCTCCCGCTCCGGCCGGACGCGGACGGCCGGTTCCGCTGGCGCGCCCGGGTGATCGACACCCCGTCCGTCCGGCTGCGCCGCCGGCGTCCCGAGCTGTTCACCGCCGGGCCCGTCGGCACGAGCTCGCCGTGGGGGTTCGTGAACGCCGCCAACACGGCGCCGCTGCCGTGGGGCGACCGGCTGTTCGCCACGTGGGACGCGGGCCGGCCCGTCGAGGTCGACCCGGTCACGCTGGGGTTCGTCGCCGAGGTCGGCCACCGCGACGACTGGAGGCCCGCCATCGACCAGGCGGTGCTGCCGCTGATCTCCACGTCCGCGCACCCGGTGATCGACCCCGAGCGCGGCTGCCTGTGGACGGTCAGCCGCGACGTCATGACCGGCGCGGTCGCGGTGATCCGGTACGCGGGGGAGGGGAGCCGGGTCGAGCGCTGGGACGTGGAGGGCGCCGTCCTGCCGCAGGCCACCCACACCATCACGCAGACCCGCGACTGGCTCGTGCTCGCCGACACCGCCTACAAGATCGACACCGACGAGGTGTTCGGCGCGGAGCGCACCGTCGCGAACAACCCCGACGGGCCCGTCCTGCTGATCCGCAAGGACGACCTGCGCCCCGGCGCCGGCACCGTCGCCTGCAAGGAGTTCCGGATCGCCCCCGAGGTCAACCACTTCTATGCGAAGTACGACGACTCCGGCGGCGTGCAGGTCGTCATGGAGCACACGCCCGGCGTCGACATCGGCATGTACCTGCGCGAGGACGATCTCGACGCGTTCGGCCGCCCCGTCGACCCGGCGCTGCGCGGCATGTACTGCCACGGCATGACGCCCGCGCTCACCACCGTCCTGCTGTTCGACCCGGAGACCGGGACGGTCAGCGAGCGCGCCCGCGCCTGCGACCCGGAGCGCTGGTGGCAGGCGGAGCTGTCCGCGATCGACTGGAGCATCGAAGGGCAGACCGCCCCGACCCGGCACCACCTCGTCTACCTGGGCTTCCACCCCGAGGCGATCAACCAGCGGGCGCTGCGCAACTACACCGGCCGCATCGACGCCGACCTGTTCCCGCCGGAGGAGACCCCGGCGGTCCTGGTCAGCCACGACCGCGACGACCTGAGGCCGCTCGCCGAATGGACGTTCGCGCTCGACGACTACCCGACGTCGCCCTCGTTCGTCCCGCGCGGGCGCGGCGGCAGCCGCTACGCGGGCGCCGACCCGGGCGGGCACGACGGCTACCTCGTCGTCGCCGTCCACAACGACGACCGCTTCCGCGTCGAACTGTTCGACGCCGCCGACGTCGGGCGCGGCCCGCTCGCCGTGCTGGCGCCGCCGCCCGGCACGACCGTCCCGTTCCTCATCCACTCCGCGTGGATGCCGGAGGCCGTCCCTGCACCCGACGTGGAGCGGCTCCGCTTCGCCGACGACCTGGACGCGCGCCTGGACCAGCTGGCCCCCGACCTGCGAGCCGAAACCCGCGAAGTGGCCGCCGAGCTTTCCCGCTGAGCTGTGGTGTGCCGCCCTTATGACGCGCCGCAAAAGGGCGGCACGCCGCAACTCACCGGGGACGGAGGTCGGCGCAGGTGTGCTCGTCGGGGAGCAGGGGGCGCAGGCGGACGGTGTAGGTCTTGCCGCCGCTGCGCCAGGCGGTGCCCGGACCCGTCGCCGGGACCTTCGCCGGAGCGGCGAGCGTGCAGACGGCCCCCGGGAGCGTCGTGCCCCGGCCCAGCGGCGCCAGCGGCCAGGTGCGGACCGGGCCGTCGGCCACCGCGCCCTCCGACGCGAGCACCGCGACCTTGGACGGCGCGTACGGCCGCGCGCCCGACGCGAGGTCGGCGGCGGGCCACCGGGCCGGATCGAGACGCGCCTGGAACCGCGCCGCCGGGTCCGACTGCGCCTCCGGCTGGACGATCTTGGTGTGCGCGTCGCCCATGGTGAACTCCAGCACGATCGCGTCCGCGACCTGCCCGGCGCTGACGGTGTGCGAGCGGTCGAGCCCGGCGGCGCGCGCCTCGCCCAGCAGGCGGTCCAGTGCCGCGGGCGTGAGCCGGTACTCGGTGACCTTCCCCTGCGCGGCGACGAGCGCGCGGCCCGTCGAGTACAGCGAGAAGTCCGGCAGCCCGCCGCCGAGACCGGCGATGCCGCCGGTCCTGCGCATCCGCAGGACGAGATGCTCGCCGCGCGGCGAGTCCTTCGCGGAGTGCGTGGCGGCGCCGGTGGACGGCAGCGCGTGCGGCGGCTTCTCCACCCCGGAGGCCCCGCCGCAGGCCGCCACCGTGCCCGCGCAGGCGAGCGCGGCGATCAAGCTGGTGCGAGTGTGCGAACCGGCCATGCGTCTTCGACGCGCCGCCATCCCGACCGGTTCCCCCCGGCTACAAATCCGATGACGGAAAGACTGTCGGGTCTGCGACCGGCCGGCTCCCGCTCCGCACGCTAGGGTGCCGGGCGTGAGTGTGCTCGTAGTGACCGGGACCTGTACGGGCGTCGGCAAGACGATCGTCACCGCGGCGCTGGCCGCCGTCGCGGCCGCGCGCGGCGCGTCGGTCGCCGTGGTCAAGCCCGGGCAGACCGGGATGGGCGGCGGCGAGCCCGGCGACCTCGACGAGGTGCGGCGGCTCGCCGGCGTCGAGGACGTGCACGAGTCCGCGCGCTTCCCCGACCCGCTGTCGCCCGCCGCCGCGGCCCGCCGCGCCGGCGTCCCGCCCGTCCGGCTGCCCGACGTCGCCAAGCACGTCCAGGAGCTCGCCGCGACCCGCCGGCTCGTGCTGGTGGAGGGCGCGGGCGGTCTGCTCGTCCGCTACGACGAGGAGGGCACCACCATCGCCGACCTCGCCCGCTGGCTCGGCGCCGCGGTCGTCGTCGCGACCCGTCCCGACCTCGGCACCCTCAACCACACCGCGCTCACGCTGGAGGCGATGGCGCACCGCGGCGTGCAGCTCGCCGGCGTGGTCATCGGGGCCTGGCCGGACGACCCGGACCTGGCGATGCGCAGCAACATCCGGGACCTGGAGACCATCGCGGCGCGGCCGCTGTCCGGCGCGCTCCCGGCCGGCGCGTCCGCGCTGGACCCGGCCGAGTTCCTGGTCGCCGCGCACCGCGGCCTGGCCCCGTCGTTCGGCGGCTCCTTCGACGCCGCCGCCTTCCGCGAGGCGCACGCCCCCGGCATGGACTGATCCGCCGGGTTAGGAGTCCCGGCGCAGGCGGGTGATGAACTTGTACCGGTCGCCCCGGTACATGGACTGCGCCCACTCGACGGGCTGGCCCGTCGTGTCGAACGCGTGCCGGGACAGCAGCAGCATCGGCAGGCCGACGTCGACGCCGAGGAGCTGCGCGTCGTGCGGGGTCGCCAGCACCGTCTCGATCGTCTCCTCCGCCTCCGTCAGGTGGACGTCGTAGGCGGTCGCGAGGGTCTCGTACAGGGACCGGTGCCGGGGCAGCTCGCGGCGCAGGCCGGGGAAGCGGCGGGCTGGGAGGTGCGAGGTGTCGACCGACATCGGCTCCCCGTCGGCGAGCCGGAGCCGGTGGACGCGCAGCACCCGGCCGCCCGGCCGGATGCACAGCAGCGACGCGAGGCGCTCGTCGGCGCTGACGTAGCCGGCGTCCAGGATGCGGGTCTCGGGGCGCAGCCCGTGGTGCCGCATGTCCTCGGTGTAGGAGACGAGCTGGAGCTCCTGCGACACCTTCGGCTTGGCGACGAACGTGCCCTTGCCCTGGATGCGCTGCAGGCGCCCCTCGACGACGAGTTCGGCGAGGGCCTGCCGGACGGTGGTCCGGGACGTCTCGTACTTCTCCGCCAGCGCCCGCTCAGGAGGCAGCGGGCTGCCCGGCGGCAGCGACTGGATGAGTTCGACGAGGAGTTCTTTGAGCTTGTAGTACTTCGGGATGCGCGGCGCCTGGTTGGTGTGGTGCTTGCCCAGGTCGCCGAGTACCGCCCGATCGAATCCGCGCTCGAATCCGTCCCCGTGCCGGGGCCCGCCCCTGACCTCCGTCACGGCATCTCCTCACGTTCATCATCGGTTTCCCCCGATGTTATGCGTGAAGACTACGGCCGGTAGAGAGGGCGATCTCCGCCAGGGCCGTCCGCAGCCTTGTGAGGTCGGACTCGTCGACCGTAGCGCGCGCGGTGAGCCGCAGGCACGCCCGGCCCTTGGGAACGGACGGGGGACGGAAGCAGCCGACGCGCAGCCCGTGCTCAGCGCAGATCCCGGCGGCGCGGACCGCGTCGTCGGGCTCGCCGAGGAACACCGGGACGACGGCGGCGGCCGGGTCGGCGGTCTCCAGACCGGAACCGGCCGCGAGGTTTGCCATCCGGCGGGCGGTGGCACGCGCCCGGCCGGGCAGGCCCGGGTCGGCCTCCAGCACGTCGAGGGCGGCGAGGGCGGCGCCGACGGCGGGCGGGTTCAGGCCGGTGTCGAAGATGAACGAGCGGCCGGTGTCCAGCAGCGCCTGGACCACCTCGGGCGCGCCGAGGACGGCGCCGCCCTGCGCGGCCAGCGACTTCGACAGGGTGAGCGTGAGGACCACGTCGGGCTCGCCGGCCAGGCCCGCGGCGTGCGCGGCGCCGCGGCCGCCGTCGCCGACGACGCCGAGCGCGTGCGCCTCGTCGATCACCAGCAGCGCCCCGTGCGCCCGCGCGGCGCGGTGCAGCTCCGCCAGCGGCGCGAGATCGCCGTCCACGGAGAACACCGCGTCGGTGACGACGATCGCGTGGTCTTCGTCACGTTCGGCGAGGGCCCGCTCGACGGCCCCGGCGTCCCGGTGCGGGACGATCGCCACGCGGGCCCGCGACAGCCGGCACGCGTCCACGATCGAGGCGTGGTTGACCTGGTCGGACACCACCAGCGTGCCGGGCCCCGACAGCGCGGTGACGGCGCCGAGGTTGGCCAGGAAGCCGGAGGAGAACACCAGCCCGGCGGCGCTGCCGGTGAACGCGGCGAGCCGCCGGTCCAGCTCGGCGTGCAGCGCGGTCGTGCCGGTGACCAGCCGGGAGCCGGTGGACCCGGTGCCCCACTCGCGCGCGGCGGCGGCCGCGCCCGCCACCAGCCGGGGGTCGCGGGACAGGCCCAGGTAGTCGTTGGACGCGAGGTCGGCCAGGCCGTCGTGGTCGGCGGCGCGGGGGCGCAGCGTCCGCCGCAGGCCCGCCTCGGCGCGCCGGGCGGCGGCGTCCCGGAGCCTGGCGAGGGGGTCGTCGGTCATGCCCGAATCCTGCCAGGTCGGGGGCGGCGGGCACGGCGCCGGGGCACCGGAACGGATGGGCGATGATGGTCGTGTGCCTACCTTGACCGATCTGGTCCGCGACCACACCGACCTCACCGAGACCGATGTGGAGTGGCTGCACGCACTGGTGTCGGACTGGCAGCTCCTCGCCGACCTGTCGTTCGCGGACCTGCTGCTGTGGGTGCCGCTGCGGTCCGGCGCGAAGGTCCCGGCCGACGGCCCGCCCGCCCGGGGCGGACGGCGCGGCGGCGGCACGATCGACACCGGCGCGGCCGTGCAGGGCTGGGTGGCGATCGCGCAGATGCGGCCTACGACCGGCCCCACCGCCTACCCCGAGGACCTGGTCGGCAAGGTCGTCCGGACGGGCCGGCGCGGGCTGATCGACGTGGCGTGGCGGGAGCGGCGGATCGTCCGGGAGGGCGACCCGGAGTGGGGCAGCGGCATCCCGGTCCGGGAGGAGTCGATCCCGGTGCGCCGCGGCGCCAAGATCCTCGGGGTGATCCAGCGCAGCACCAACCTCAGCTCGGCGCGCACCCCGTCCCGGCTGGAGCTGACCTACCTGCAGAGCGCCAGCGACCTCGCGAAGATGATCTCCGAGGGGCGGTTCCCGGTGCCGGGCGAGGAGCCGAACATGGTCCGCTCGCCGCGCGTCGGCGACGGGCTGATGCGGCTCGACCGCGGCGGCGGCGTCGTCTACGCCAGCCCGAACGCCCAGTCCGCCTACCGGCGCCTCGGCCTGCCGTCCGACCTGGTCGGCGAGTCGCTCGGCAAGGTCACCGCCGACCTGTGCGACACCGGCGAGCCGCTGGAGGAGGCGCTCAGCGTCGTGCTCAGCGGGCGGGCGCCGCGCGAGGTGGAGGTCGAGGCGAACGGCTCGGTCATGCAGCTGCGGACGATCCCGCTGGTGGTCGGCGGCACCCGGATCGGCGCGATCGTGCTGTGCCGGGACGTCACCGAGCTGCGCTGGCGCGACCGGGAGCTGATGACCAAGGACGCCACCATCCGGGAGATCCACCACCGGGTGAAGAACAACCTGCAGACCGTCGCGGCGCTGCTGCGGCTGCAGGCGCGCCGGCTGCGGATCCCGGAGGGGCGGGCGGCGCTGGACGAGGCGGTCCGCCGCGTCGGGTCGATCGCGATCGTGCACGAGACGCTGTCGCACACCCCGGACGAGCTGATCGACTTCGACGACATCGCGGACCGGGTGATCATGATGGCGGGGGAGGTGTCCACCCCGGAGACCAAGGTCGCCCCGAAGCGGACCGGCAGCTTCGGGGTGCTGCCCGCCGAGGTCGCGACGCCGCTGGCGATGGCGCTCACCGAGCTGCTGCAGAACGCGCTGGAGCACGGGCTCGCCAGCCGGTTCGGCACCCTGGAGGTCGTCGCGCACCGCTACGGCGAGGGCGGCGCGGCCCCCGAACCGGCCGGCGTGGCGGTCTGGGGCGAGTGGCCCGGCTCCGACGCGCACGACCCGCGCGCCCGGGAGGAGCCGCCCGCGGTGCGCGAGCCCGTCTCCGGCCCGCGGCTCGTCACGATCGTCGCCGACGACGGGGTCGGCCTGCCGCCGGACTTCGACGTGGAGAGCAGCAACAGCCTCGGGCTGCAGATCGTCCGCACCCTGATCGTCGGTGAGCTGGGCGGCAGCCTCGACTTCCGCGACCGGCCCGGCGGCGGCACCGAGGTCATCGTCGACGTCCCCCTCGACTACAGCAACCGGCTCCACGCGCCTCGCTCGGCCCAGTCATAGGACGCGGTCCAGCGCTCGGTCTGGTGGTCCGGCCTGGGGAAACGCCCCTGGAGACGCCGAGTGCCCGCGGCCTGTCTCCAGGCGGCGGGCACGTCGATGCGCGGTGCGGGCGGCGCCGGGGTTTCCGGCCCTGGGGGTTCGGAGGCGGCGCCGCTCGGTGCTGGGGGGTGAGGGTGGTGCGAGTGGATCAGAGACCGGCGTTGGCGCGGGCGCGGGCGCGGCTGGCGCGGCGCTTGAGGGCGCGGCGCTCGTCCTCGCCCATCCCGCCCCAGACGCCCGAGTCCTGGCCGGACTCCAGCGCCCAGCGCAGGCAGGCGTCGGTGACGTCGCAGCGCCGGCAGACCTGCTTGGCCTCTTCGATCTGCAGGATCGCGGGCCCGGTGTTGCCGATCGGGAAGAACAGCTCGGGGTCCACGTCACGGCAGGCAGCGCGGTGGCGCCAGTCCATGCGGTCCACTCCTTCGTCAGGTGGTGTGAGACACTCCACGTTTGTGAACGGTTTCACATGTCGCGAACGCCCGGAGCGGCGGTGGCCGGCGATCCGAGGGTGATTGTTCCGCGGCGCTGCGATCAGGAGGCGGACGACGTTGGGGCCCCTGTCGGCTGGCGCACTTTGAGCGTGTCAGCCGGGCGCGGGCAGACGCAAGACCTTTGAGAAAGGATTCTCAAAGTATGGGTGTCGCATGTGTCACACCTGTGGGTCGGCCGTGTTACTTGGCTCTCAGCATGGCGTGACGGCGGTCTCAGATGAGGATGCGGACCGCCTTCGGCACCGACCGGAACGTCACGCTGCGCTGTTCCCCGAGGTAGTCGCCGTCCAGCTGAAAGGCGATCGGACGGTCCGCACGCAGGGTGACCTCCGTCGCGTCGTGCACGTTGACCACGTCGCGCCCCTGCACCGGACGGGTCCGCACCAGCATCATCTGCGCGAGCGCCCCCAGGATGGGGCCGGCGGCCATCGTGCGCATCCCGAACACGTCCAGCCCGCGCGCGAAGTTCGACTTCGGACTGGGATTCACCGGCAGCCGTCCCATGAAAGTCCACGGCGCCGTATTGGAGACGAACGCGAGGAACAGGCCCGCTTTCGGGGGGCGTCCCGGCACTTCCAGCGTCAGGGCCGGATGGCGCCGATCCGTGCCCGTGAAGAAATGGCGGACGGCGGCCCGCACGTACAGTGACGGATCCGCCTTCGCGCCCGCGCCGCGGCGGCGTTCCACCTCCCGGACGACCTCCGCGTCCAGCCCCACGCCGGCGTTGAAGGTGAAATAGCGCTCCACGCCGTCCGGCAGGCACGCCGCCCCCAGCCCGACCGTCCGGTACCGCCCGGCGCGCACCGCCTCCAGCACCGCCCGCGTCGCGCCGACCGGGTCGTTCGGCAGCCCGAGCGCGCGGGCGAACACGTTCGCGCTCCCCGACGGCAGGACCGCCAGCGCGGGCAGGTCCGGGGACGGGCCGTTCGCCAGCAGGCCGTTCACCGTCTCGTTCACGGTGCCGTCCCCGCCGAGCGCGATCACCGCGTCGTAGCCCTTGTCGGCGGCCGCGCGGGCGAGCTCGGTCGCGTGCCCGCGGTGGGCGGTCTCGGCGATCTCGAGGTCGAGATCGCCGGTGAAGGCCCGGACGAGGATCTCGCGGGCTCGCCGGGAGGTGGAGGTCGCCTTGGGATTGGCGATGAGCATGGCGCGCACGGCGCCAGCGTATCGAGCGTTTCCCGTGCGTTTCCCCACGCATCGGCCGCGGCGGCGGGCGAGTAGGGTTTCGTTGTGACCGATCGTCCCAACACCGTGCGGGCCGCCGCCGCCCTGGAGGGCGCGGAGGGCCTCGGCGCCGTCGCGTTCGGCGTCTACACCGGGGTGGAGACCGCCGCGGGCGCCGCCGTCGACCCGGTGAGCGCGATCGGCGTGACCGTCCTCGCCCTCGCCGGCGGCGTGGGCATGCTCGCCTGCGCCCGCGGCCTGCTGCGCGGCGCCCAGGGCAGCCGCGCCCCCACGGTCCTGACCCAGCTGTTCGCGCTGCCCGTCGCCTGGTCCCTCTGGCAGAGCGACCGGCCCGAGATCGCCCTGCCGATGGGGATCGTCGCGGTGCTCGCGCTGGTCGCGGTGCTGAGCCCGCCGAGCACCGCCTGGCTCGTCCACGATCATGACGAGGACGAGGAGGAGGACGGCGCCCCGTCCGGCGGCGCGAAGCCCGCGCCCCGTGCCGCGGAGCCGCGCCCCCGGGACGACCGGTCCCTCGGCCAGAAGCTCATGGACCGCCTCAAGGAGCAGCCCGCGAAGGACGCGCCCGCCAAGGGCACGTCCGCGAAGAACTGACCGGCGGCCGGAAGCCCGGCGGCCGGAGGACGAGCGAACGCCGAGGGGCCCTGG
>NZ_JBEYYT010000030.1:0-7644 GCF_040645715.1 Spirillospora sp. NPDC046719
CGACATCCACCTCGGCGCCGAACGCCAGAACACCGCCATGTGGGGCGGCTGACCTCACACCGGTAAGGACGTCCGCCCATGCCTCCCCAAGACCCTCCGCCCGACCTCAACCAGCTCCTGCACCCGGGCGCCACGGCACCGGTCACGCCGTCCCCGGGCGGTCGCAACGGCCTCGATCCGATCATCACCGGCTTGGACCCGACCGCCGACCCCAAACCCGCCGGCTCCTCCGGTGCCGGCACGGTGGAGGTCCACCGCCGGCAACTCCTGCAGGTCGCCGCGGCGATGGGAGATGACCTCTCCAACCTGCAGCGCACCCTGACGGCCCTGAAGGTGCAGGTCGGCGAGGTCGGCCACTGGGACGTCGCGCAGCAGATGGGACCCAAGGTGGAGACCGCGCACCAGAACATGATCTCCGCGCTGGACCGCTACTGCGCCGCCTACGCCGCGGCGATCAAGAGGATCACCCAGGCGGCGCACAACTACGGCAAGAGCGAGCAGAAGGCCACCGACGCCGCTCGCGGCGCAGGGCGGCCGCCCACGCACGTGACCCCCTGGCAGGACCAGTAGCACCGAGAAAGGCGGAGGACAGTTGGGCGGGCAGGCGTTCCACCAAGGGATCCGACCCGGGACGCTGGGACACGGGAACCCGGCGCAATACGACTACGCCACGATCGCCGGCTACCTCGAGCAGGCCCGGCCGGAAGGCCTCGGCGGCGTAGCGGAGGCCTACGCCATGGTCCAGAAGGCGCTGGGCGAGACCGAAGGCAACCTCGGCAAGCACGTGCAACGCCTGAACATGATCTGGAAGGGCGGCGCCAAGGAACTCGGCATCGCGGACATGCGCATGCTCACCGAGGCCACCGGAACCCTCGCCACGGCCAGCGGCCAGTTCTCCACCGCGATGCACAGCGGCTACACCGCGATGAAGATCTCCCAGCACAGCATGCCGCCCACCTCCACCCCGCTCGGCACCCTCCCCAGCACCAACCCCGCCGAGGCCATGGCCACCAAACTGGCCGACGACAAAGCCGCCCAGCAACACCTCGCCAGAACCAACACCGCCCTAACCTCCGCCTTCGACCAGATCCCGTCCTCCGTGACCTTCGACCTCTCGACGACCGGTGAGGGGACCAAGAAGTTCGGAGGAACGGCATCTGGTGAGCCCCCGGCGAGTGCTGGCGTTCCTGCGGCGAACGGCCCTGGATCGCCAGGCGGAGGGGCAGGAGGCGCGGCAGGCGGCGGAGCGGGGGCCGGCGGATCGGATTCGAGCGGCCCAGCCTCTCGAGCTCCGGGTGGCCATGCGGTGCCCGCGCCTCACAGCGGATCCGCTGGGCCTCCAGCCGGCAATGGGCCGCGACTCGGCGACGGCCCGGGGAGTGGCGGCTCCGACCTGGCCGGTACACGGCCCGGCTTCGACAACGCCCCCGAAATCGCATCACCGCCTTCAGCTGGGCCTGGTACCGGTCCCGAAAGGCCGTCGAGCCCAAGCTTCCCGGCCAGTCCTGGTGGAGTGGGGTACCCGCTGCCCAACGATGGCGGCTTCGGCCAAAGGCCGCCTTCACGGCCGTCCCCCACGATCGGCAGCCCGGCGCCGCGGCTCCCGTCGATGCGAGTTCCCGGGGACGGAGGTATCCCGCCGACGCGGCCAGGCATGGGTCCGTTGAGCGCGGGTGGTGTCATCGGACGAAACGGTGCTCCATCTCTGGGAGAGACAGGAGCAGGCCCGGCCGGCTCTCTCCGGGGTGAACGAGTTCCTCGCCTGCCATCAGGTGGCGTCCTTGGGAACGAACGCCTCCCCATAGGCGAAGCCGGGAGCCAGGCACCCGCCGGAACGAGATACGGCGCCAGCGAAAACGCAGGAGGTACGCCTCTGGGAGGAATGGGAGCGGCTGCAGGCAGGAACGCCGAGCGCACAAGAGGGGTGCGGCTCCTAGAGGAGGCCGACCTCTGGCATGACGATGCCGACGTCGCGCCGCGCGTCATCGGCGGAGCCGGGTGAATCGTGGAACTCCAGCGAAGTCGGCGCTATGAGCCTCGCCGAAACGTCCGGTTCCTCGGTCGAGCCGCCGCCCTCGCTGCCGCGATCACCGTGATGGCGTCCAACCTCACGCCTGCCCTCGCGATGCCGAAGCCTCGCGCCGAGGAATGGTGGTTCGACGCGTGGGAGATCCCTGGAAAGGTCTGGCCCATGACTCGGGGGGCCGGAGTGACGGTCGCGGTGATCGACCGGGGTGTGGAAGCCAGGCTCCCTGACCTGAAGGGCGTCGTGCTGCCCGGTAAAGGGTACGGAGACGCTTCGAGCAAGGACGGCCGTGCCGACGATGACGCCAAGTTGAACGGGCATGGCACCGCGATGGCCGCTCTCATCGCCGGCCAGGGCCTCGGCTCGGGCATGGTCGGCATCGCTCCCGGGAGCAGGATCTTGCCGATCAGCGCGGACCTGGGAAATTACGAGGACACGATCCACTTTGCCGTGGATCGTGGGGCGAAGGTCATCGACATATCGCAGGGCGGTCCCGGCGCGTACTGCCCGAGTGGCATCGAGAACGCGGTCTCTTATGCCGTCCATCATGACGTGGTCGTCGTCGCGAGCGCTGGAAACGATCCGTTGGAAGAGTCGACGAACACCCCGGCCAACTGCAAGGGCGTCCTCGCCGTGGGAGCCGTCGGCGCGCATCTCGATGTCTGGTCGAAGACCAGCCCGGGAGACAACGTCATGCTGGCTGCGCCCGGCGCCATGGTCGGCTCGATCGGCCGAGACGGGGTGTTCAACGCGGACAATAGTGGAACCAGTCAGGCGGCGGCGCTTGCGGCGGGGGTGGTCGCCTTGATGCGGTCTCGCTTTCCAGATATGTCGGCTCGTGAGGTCGTGCAGCGTCTGCTGGCCACGGCCAAGGATGTGGGGCCGAACGGCTGGGACAAGCGAACCGGATATGGAGCCATCATTCCCTACAAGGCTTTGACGGTTGATGTTCCTAAGACCGCGCCCAATCCGGTGTACGACGACCTCGGGTCCGGGGTTCGAGGGCGGTCTGGTCAGGCGGTGTCGGAGGCAGGGCGGAAGAGAGCGGCTGGCGAGTCTCGTGATTCGGGGCTCGGCGGCAGTGGTGGGCTGGTGATCGCTGTGGTCGTCCTTGTGGTGGGTGGATTGGGGGCTGGGGGCGCGGTGTTCGCGCGGCGGCGAATGATTCGAAAAGGGTGACCTTCTTGCGGTGAAGGGATGACGTCCCTGGTCATCTGATGCCGTGGTCGTGTCTCGGGACCGGGCGGCTGTGGAAGGGGCGCTGGGAGCTTCGGATCCCCGGATTCTCGGGGCGTTCTGATTGGTCACGCAGGAGACGAGCGAGACGCAAGGGTGGTCTTCAGGGCGGAGGGGCGGTCCGGCGATCAGGCGTTCGTCGTGGTGCCTGCCGCGGCGGCCGGGTCGGATCCGGGTGTGGGAGGGCGGTTTGGGAACCTGATCGCTGGCGCGGGCGCTGCGGAGCCGCACGGGCTGACGGCGTGGGCCGTGCTCCCGGACGTCGAGGCGTGTGTACGGGTACTGGAGGAGGCGGCGCTCACCTTAGACGCGGGTTCCGTGGTTCGGCTTCGTGTCGCATTGGGTGGATTGCCGCCAAGTCGACCGGCGGCTGGAGAACCGCGGCGTCCGCGGAGAAGAGCCGCGTTGGCAAGTGGTGGTGGCGGTGAGCGCCTCGTGCCTGTTGATGGGAGTCGTTGTTTGGCTCATGTTCTCGGCCGCGGCGGCTGAACGGCGGGACGCTAAGAGCCCGAAGCGGCCGTTGAGTGCGAGCCCGCTACGTACGCGGCACCGCCGTTTCCAGCGCCATCGTCGCCCACTCCTGAGCCTTCCGGGTCGGCGGCCAAGAGGAGCCGGACGACGGCGGCGAGTTCGGGTGTCGGCGCGTGGTCGTGGTCAAGCGGTGCTCCGGGAACTGCGATGAGAAGCAAGACGCTCGTCGTGGATGCGGCGGATTGGTGCCGCACGGACTTGTCCACGATCTACACCGAAGTCGTTGGTGAGGACGACGGGCAACGCCTCGTCCGTGTTGCCGTGACGCATGCCCACGACGGGACGGGCCTCGTCGTGCAGTTGACCGGCACTCCGGGATCAGAAGGCGACGATGCAGAAGCTCATCAACGAGATCCGGGCGCGGACAGGAAGGGCTCAGGGGGTGCGGCGGAGGTGGGTTAGGAGGTCTTGGTGGCGTTGCCAGTATTCGGGGGAGTAGCCGTCGCCCAGCTGGAACCAGGTGATGGGGGCGTCCGGGGGGCCTAGGCGCTTGCGGGAGAATCCCGGCGGGCCGGTGTAGGCGCCGGCGGAAGCGAGGCCGATGGGGGCGGAGGAGCCCGTCCAGCGCGGTTCGGTGGTGAGGTCGGGGCGGCCGGGGATCAGCTGGGCCAGCAGGGCGGTCAGGGGGTGGTCCGCTGAGAGGAGGTCGATGAAGGACGGGAGTTGGGGGATCGGGGGGTCTTCGTCGTCCGTGTAGCCGATGGTGAGCGTCGTCATCTCGGCCATGCCGGAGGCCGGGGAGGCGAGGGGCGAGAAATCCGAAGTGGCCATTGCCGGGCGGCTGCCTGCTCCAATGGCGATGAGGCGGGACGTGGCTGCGCTCGTTATGTGGGTTGTGAGGTCTTCGGGGTTCCACGGGTGTTGCAGGGGTTCGGTGGTGCCCCAGCCTTTCGGGGGTTCGCCGGTAATGAGGCGCATCAGCTTCTCGGTGTGTGCGCCGAGGACGGCTTCGGGGGCATGGCGGGCCTGGAAGGTGAGGACGAGCTGGCTCCCGATGGGATCGGCCGGGAGCGTCGTGTAGGTGGGGGCGTAGTCGCGGGCGTCGGGCAGCGGAACGAAGGCGGTGCCGTTCCAGTGCATCGGGCGGCCGGTAAGGCCCTCGTAGTAGCCGTCGTCGTGGACCAGCCACTGGGCCTTGGACGCTCGGAGGGGGAGGGTCAGGCGGCTGGTGGCGGGCGTGACGAGTTGCAGGGTGCGGTTCGTCCGCTCGCATTCGGCGAGGGCCTGGAAAATGGCGGGGGAAAGGGGAACGACGGGACGGTCGTTCAACATGACCATGGCCTGGCCGGTGAGGACGTCGGCGCCGCCTGCGGTTTCCGTCATCGAGCCGTCCAGATCGTGCCGTCGAGGGTTTCGGCGCAGCGTTCTGCCAGGTGGCGCGCCTCGGGAGCGGTCGTCGCGGCGTGGATCTCCGTCCACCAGACAGGGACGGCGGAATCGATCCCGAGGAGGCGTTCTACTTCGCCCGCGATGGTGACGAGGACGGGCTCTTGGACGCGCAGAAGGAGTCGCCCTTCGGCGTCGAAGACGTTGTTCCCTGCTGAGTAGAGGGGCGGTGGGGCCAAGGCCGGGAGGTCCAAGGACGGCTTCTCGGAGGTGAGGACTATCAGTTCGCGGCTCATCAGGCGCTCAAGGAACGGGTGAAGACGTCCGCCGCGATCCGGGTCGCGGCGGCGTGGGTGGGCATGCTGACGCGTTCGGGGGCGATGGCGATGCCGGCCGCCAAGTGCCGGTCGAACGGGAGGAGCGTGACGGGGAGCGTGCCGCTGCTGAGGAGGCGGGCGGCGCGGTCCAGGTCGGCGTCCGGGTTCGGGGTGTGCGAGACCAGGGCCACGACCGTGCGCTGGAGGAGCGGGCCGAAGCCGTTCAGGGCCATCCAGTTGAGGGCGGCGCGCGCGCTGAGGGCACCGTCCGGCGTGCCGGGGGTGACGAACACCTGGGCGTGGGCGCCGTGCAGGATCCCGCGCTGCAACTCGGAGACGAGCCCTCCGCCGCAGTCGATGACGGTGGTGGAGAAGTAGCGTCCGAGGCGGCCGGTACCGTGCTGGAAGGTCGCGTGGTCGAGATCGTCCGCGACGGTGCCCTTCGGGGCGGCGGGCAGGACGAAAAGGCCTTCGGGGGTCCGGCCGAGGTGGGCGGCCGTCTCCTCCCAGGACTGGGGGCGCGCGGCGGCGAGTTCCCGTAGCGAGCTGGGTGCGTTGACGCCGACGCGCAGGGCGAGGGAACCGAGGCCCGGGTCGGCGTCGATCGCGAGGACGCGGTCCGGGCGGTACTGCCGGAGGATCCCCGCGATGAGAGCGGCGATCGTCGACTTGCCGGCGCCGCCGCGGATGCTCGTCACCGCGATCCGGCGGCTCGACGGGACCGGGACACCGATCTGCGCTGCCAGTTGCGACAGCTCCCGGACCTGCCCGGCGGCCGACGCCCCCATCGCGCGACGCACGCCGCGTCCGAGCCGGCGGGCCATCGGGTCGCCGTGCGGATTGCGCCGGACGAGGTCGTCGGGCGCGGGGACGCCGCCGGGCGGCGTGGCGAGCCGGTTGGGCCCTCCGGTGGGTGCGGACGGCCTGACTTGTGGTGACTCGGGGACGCTGTGCGGCGGCATGCCCGCTGGCGCCGGAGTGTGCGAGGTCGGCGGCATGGCCGAGGTCGGCGGAGTGTTCGAAGGCGGCGGAGTGTTCGGAGGCGGTGGCGTGCCTAGAGCTGGCTGTGTGCCTGAGGGCGGCTGCGTGGCCGGGGGCGGCTGTGTGATTGAGGGTGGGTGTGTGCTTGAGGGCGCTGGCGTGCTCGGCGGCGGCTGGTGCATGCCCGGGGACGGGCCGGATGCCGGTGGGTTCGGCATGTGCGGGAGCGGTTCGAACGGTGCTGGCTTAGGCGGCACCTTCGGCTGAGGAGACACCCCTGGCTGCGCGGACGCTTCCCCGGGTTGTGAGGCGGCGGGGAAGGTGGCGCTCGACGGCTCGGATGGTGATGCACCCGGCTCGTGTGGCCGTGGCCCGGGCGTCGGCGGAGGGAGCGCGGCGGCAGGCGATGCCCCAACCGGCGGAGTGATCGTCCAGCCTGTTGCGGGTGGGGGTGGAGGCTCGATGTCCGCGGAGACGTGGGGCGTCGGCGTTTGGACAGGAGGTGCGGCGTCCTTCGGGGGCGTAGAGGGCGGTGCTGGTGCCGAGGTGGCGGGGGGTGGCTGGGGCTTCGTCCGGTCTTCGGGGGCGGAGGGGCGGTTCGAGGTTGCGGGCGGCTCCGGGGTGGGATGCGGTGTTGCGTTGTCGGAGGTGGCCGGGAGGCCCGGCCTTGGTGGGGGGCTTGCTGTGGTCGAGGGCGAAGACGGATGTGGGGGCGAAGGCGGGAGCGGCTGTGTAGGCGGGGGCATGATCGCCCAGCCAGGAGTGCTGGAGGGGGCGGGCTCCGCTGAGGGAGCGGACGGGGAAGGCGAGGGGCTCTCGTCCGTGAGGTTGGCGGGGGAGGGGACAGGCGTTTCTGCCGCCGTTGAGGAGGAGTGAAGTGGAGGTGAAGGCGGGGGTGTGATCGGCCAGCCGGTGGTGCTGGAGGAGGCGGCTTCTGTTGAGGGGGCGGACGGGACGGGTGCTGAGGTTTTGTCCGTGAGAGCGGTGGGGGACGGGGCAGGCGTCTCGGTTGCGCTCGCAGCTGTTGAAGGCTGAGGGGGAGCGGACGGGGGCGCCTGTGGTTTGGTCGGCTCCTCCGCGTGTGGCCCGATTGCCTCGTCCGCGTCTGGCTCGGTTGGCTTGTCCGCGTGTGGCTCGGTTGGCTTGTCCGCGTGTGGCTCGGTTGGCTTGTCCGCGTGTGGCTCGGTTGGCTTGTCCGCGTGTGGCTCGGTTGGCTTGTCCGCGTGT
>NZ_JBEYYT010000030.1:7741-45041 GCF_040645715.1 Spirillospora sp. NPDC046719
TGTGGCTTGGTCGGCTTGTCCGCGTGTGGCTCGGTTGGCTTGTCCGCGTGTGGCTTGGTCGGCTTGTCCGCGTGTGGTTTGGGCGGCTCTTCTGGGTGTGGCTTCTGGGGTGCGGGGCGCGCCTCAGCTGGCCGTGCGGCAGATCCCGTGGAGGGGGACGGTGCTGGGGTGGGAGGGAGCGTGGCCGTCCGGGCGGTGGCCGGGGTCGGGTGCGGGACGGCGGTCCGGGAGAAGGGTGCTGTGGGCGTGCGGGTGCCTGCGGGCGGCGTGGAATTGCGGGCTGGGGTGGGCGGTGATGTGCTCGCGGCCGCAGGCCCTCTGGTCTCGGTGACTGTAGGCGGCCTTGTTTCGGCAGCCGCAGGTGGTGTGTTCGCGGCTGTAGGTGGTGTGTTCGGGGCTGCGGGTGCCTTGGCGGGTGCGGGTGGACCGGTCGCGGCAGCGGCAGCGGCTGGCGGGGTTGGCGGGACCAGGCCGGTTTCCAGTGCGCCGAGGTCGCGCAGCACCGTGTGCTGCCAGTCTCGATCGGACACCGAGCCCCTTCCAGCTCCGCATTGATTGGGCGAGACGAGTCTAGACAGGCGCAGCCGGGAGATTCCGACCAATTGTGTGTTGCGCCGTCAGACCACCTGTGGACGGGTCACAGGTACAGGCCCGTGGCGCTCTCCGGGGACGCGGGGGCGGCGGTGCGGAGGTCCTCGGCGCGCAGGGTGATGATCTCGGTGTCGGACGGGGAGCCGGACGCGGTGAGGCGTTCGGACTGGGCGGCGACGGCGGCGTCCAGCAGGTTGCGCATGAGGCGGCCGTTGCCGAAGGACGGGCCGCGCGGGGTGTCGCGGAGCACGGCACGGAGCCGTCCGGGCACGTCCGGGGCGAGGGTGAGGCCCTCGGCGGCGGCGAGGTGCTCGAAGATGGCGGCGAGCTCGTCGTCGGTGTAGTCGGGGAAGGAGATGCGCTTGGGGAACCGGGACGACAGGCCGGAGTTCGCGGCGAGGAAGGCGTCCATTTCGCGCGCGTAGCCGGCGGCGATGACGACGAGGTCGCCGCGGTACTCCTCCATGAGCTGGACGAGGGTGGCGACGGCCTCCTGCCCGTAGGCGTCGCCGGCGAGGGAGTACGCCTCGTCGACGAACAGGACGCCGCCGAGGGCCTGCTCGACGGCGGCGCGGACGCGCGGGGCGGTCTGGCCGAGGTAGGGGCCGATGAGGTCGGCGCGGGACACCTCGACGAGGTGGCCGGACGACAGCAGGCCGAGGTGGCCGTAGACGGACGCGACGAGGCGGGCGACGGTGGTCTTGGCGGTGCCGGGGCTGCCGGTGAAGATCATGTGCCGGGTGGGGACGGTGACCTGCTTGCCGGCGGCGCGGCGCAGTTCGGCGCCGCGGGCCTCGGCGGCGAGGCGGTGCACCTCCTCCTTCACCGCGGAGAGCCCGATGAGGGCGTCGAGCTCGGCGAGCGGGTCGGTGGCGGGGACGACGCGTCCGGCGCCGGTGAGGCCGTCGGGGATGTCCTCGGGCAGCAGCGCGGCGAGGTCGTCGGGGCCGGGGCGGCGGAGCGCGGTGACGCGGCGGGCCTGGAGGGCGATGGCGCGCTCGCACAGGTTGCGCATGACGCGGGCGTTGCCGAAGGAGCGGCCGCGCGGGGCCCGGCGGAGCAGCTCGGTGATCTTGTCGAGGGCGGCGGGGGCGGGCGACAGGCCGGCGGCGGCCGCCTGCCCGGTGAAGATCTCGACGAGTTCGGCGTCGGTGAAGTCGGGGAACCGGACGGTGGTGGGGAAGCGGGACGCGAGCCCCGGGTCGGAGGCGATGAAGCGCTGCATCTCGCGCTCGTAGCCGGCGACGATGACGACGAGGTCGTCGCGGTGGTCCTCCATCACCTTGATGAGTTCGGCGATGGCCTCCTGGCCGTAGTCGTCGGACATGCTGGTCTCGGTGAGGGCGTAGGCCTCGTCGATGAACAGGACGCCGCCGACGGCGCTCTGCGCGACGCCGCGGGTCTTGACGGCGGTCTCGCCGACGTAGCGTCCGACGAGGGTGGAGCGGGACGCCTCGACGAGGTGGCCGGACGACAGCAGCCCGAGGTCCTTGAAGATGCGGGCGAGGAGGCGGGCGACGACGGTCTTGCCGGTGCCGGGGTCGCCGGTGAAGACCATGTGCCGGGCGGGCGCGGCGGGCGAGGGCAGGCCGGCCTCGCGGCGCAGCTTGGCGGCCTTGGCGCCGGCGACGAGCAGCTCGATCTCCGCCTTGACGGTGCGGAGGCCGGTGAGGGCGGCGAGTTCGGCCATCGGGTCGGACGGGGTGCCGGCGGTGTCGAAGGCGGCGGGGACGTCGGCGCGCTTGACGACGAGCTCCTCGCCGGCGGGCGTGTTGGCGCGGACGTTCTCGACGACGATGTCGGCGAGGCGCTGGGCGAGGCGGGCGTTGCGGAGGTTGCGGATGGGCGGGGTCCGGACGAGGAGCTGCCCGGCGGCGGTGAGGGCGCGCTTGTGGGCGCGCGCGCCGCGCTGCTGGAGGGCGCGGTTGAACAGTTCGGCGTACCCGTCGGCGTCGAACGGGTGGGTGCGGACGACCTGGAACCGCAGGGAGAGGCCGGGGTTGACCTCGCGGATGCGCTCGTCGCCGCCGGGTTCGCAGAGGGCGACGACGTGGAGGTCGTCGTGGACGTCGAGGGCGCGGTGGAGCTCCTCGACGATGGCCTCGCCGCTGCGGCCGTCGCGGGACATGTCGTCCAGGCCGTCGATGACCATGAGGCGGTTGCCGGCGGCGTCGCGGGCCTCGCTGTAGAGCTGCGTGGTGGCGGAGGAGACCTCCTTGCCGGCGAAGAAGTCGTCGGCGAGCCACAGCGGCGGGTCGACGATGCGGTGCTCGCGGAGCAGCCGGGCGATCTCCTGGGCGGCGTCGCGCTTGCCGGTGCCGTCGGGGCCGACGAGCATCAGCCGGACGGGCCCGCCGGTCTCGGCGATGGTCTCCAGCGCGGCGACGACGTCGGGCTGCCCGACGAGTCCGGAGCCGACCTCGGCGCGGCGGGTGCGGCGGTTGCGGGACGGGGCGGTGCCGACGCCGGCGGCGAGCGGGTTGACCATGCGGCGGCGGGGGGTGAACAGGCGGCGGACGTCGGCGCCGAACTCGCCGACGGGGATCCATTCGGGGTCGGGGATGCGGGGTTCGTTGGGCAGGCCCTGGACGCAGCCGGTGAAGCGCATGGCCATGTCGAGCCAGCCGCGGCAGGCGTCGATGGCGCCGGCGCCGAGGGCGCGTCCGAGCCATCCCCATTCGTTGAGGTACCAGGGGTTGGGTTCGAAGGTGTCGCGGTCGCGGGCGAAGCGTTCGAGGAGTTCGCCGTACCGGTCCTCGGTGAGGACGACGGACAGTTCGGCGGGGACCTGCTTGAGGCCGCCCTGGAGGAGCAGGTGGACGAGCAGCTCGTCGGCGGTCTCGTCGTGCGGGGCGACCTCGCGCAGATGCTCGTGGACGGGCAGGAGCCCGGAGCAGACCCATTCGAGGTAGCCGATGGGTCCGGCGAGTTCGGGCAGGGCGGTGACGATGTCGTCGCTCGCGTGGGCGAGCCACAGGGCGCGCTGTTCGGCGAGCGGCGTCTGGATGCGCAACGCGGGCGGCGGGTCGTCGTACAGCTTGATGAGGGCCTGGCGGCGCTGCTCGATGGGCTCGAGTCCCTCGAAGACGTCGAGGGACTCGCGGGCGAGCGTGAGGGCGAGGTCCTGGTCGCCGCAGTCCTCGAGCCATTCGAGGGGCTGGAAGGAGCCGCGGCTGACGCCCCATCCGCCGGCGTCGCGCAGCGGGTCGCGGGGCTCGTTGTGGTAGCGGTTGAAGAACTGGTACTGCAGGCGGGAGTGGGTGCCGGCGTTGACGGCGCCGGCGCCGAGCAGGAAGTCGAGGGTGAGGAGCAGTTCCGCGACGACGAGCGGGGCGGGCGCGGTGAGCAGGGAGTGCTCGCTGGTGGTGGCGTCCTTGCAGCGCGGGTCGGTGGCGAGCGTGTCGATGCGGGCGCGGATCTCGTCGTACAGGCCGTCCGGGACGCGCCAGGGCCCGTAGGAGTACACGTCGAGGACGGGCTCGTCGGAGACGAGAAGTTCGAGATGTTCCGGCAGCCGCACCCTGTTCCCCCTACAAGCACACGAAACCCGACCGAAAGCCTAGAGCGTCCGGCAGGTCCGCGTGGCTGGCCGGACGAAGGCGGTCATCGGGTGCGGGAGGCGGCGGTGAGCCGGTGGGCGGCCTCGGAGGCGGCGAGGCCCGCGACGGTGACGGCGGCGGCGACCCAGGCGAGGGACGTGGCGTCCGCGGCCCGCAGCCACAGCGCGCCCGCGCCGCCCGCGATCGACACGGCGAGGTAGACGGCGGAGGCGTTGAGGGAGACGAGGAGGGCGGACGCGTCCGGGGCGACCGCGATGAGCCGGTGCTGCATCGGGACCATGACGCCCCATGCGGTGAACCCGTAGACGGCGACGGCGGCAGCGGCGCCCGCCATGGTCGTCCCGGTGACGGGCAGCAGCGCGAGGTCGGCGGCCAGCACGACGGCGACGCCCGTGATGACGCGGCGCGGCCCGAAGCGGTCGGCCCACGCGCCGGTGATGAGGTTGCCGGCGGTGCCCGTGCAGCCGGAGACGAACAGCAGCACCGCCAGGGAGCGTCCGCCGCCGCCGGTGGCCGGCTCGAAGACCACGCTGATGTAGTTCTGCAGCAGGTAGATGCCGGTGAACAGGATCGCGGTGGTGGCGAGGAGGGCGTTGACCCGGCGGTCGGCGAGGGGCGCGAGGCGTGCGCGCAGGCCGACGGCGGCCGGCGCGGGGACGTGCGGGAGCAGCGCGGCGACCCCGGCGGCGGCGACGGCGGCGAGCGCGGCGGCGAACCACATCGTCCCGCGCCAGGACATCACGGTGCCGAGCAGCGTCCCGATCGGGACGCCGAGGGCCGTGGAGGTGACGAGGCCGACGGTGACGTAGGAGAGCGCGCGGGCGCGGTGCGCGGGGCCGGCGAGCGCGGCGGCGGTGGCGCCGGCGATGGGGGTGAACATCGCGGCGCCGCCCGCGGCGATGACGCGGCTGGCCAGCACCCATCCGTAGCCGGGCGCGAGGGCGGTGGCGGCGTTGCCGGCGGCGAGGACGGCGAGGGCGGTGAGCAGCACGCGGCGGCGCGGCCAGGTGCCGGTGAGGGCGGCCATGACCGGGGACAGGACGGCGTAGGCGATCGAGAAGACGGTGACGAGCTGTCCGGCGGCGGCGACGCCGACGTGCAGGTCGCGGCCGATCTCGGGCAGCACGCCCGCGACGACGAACGCGTCGGTGCCGACGGCGAAGGTGCCGGCGGCGAGGACGAGGGTGCGGGCGGGGACCCCGGTGGGCGGGCTCTCCGGCGGTGCGGTGACGGCCATGCGGTCTCCTTCGGCTGGCGCGGCGTCAGAACGGTACCGATCGGTTCCGTTTCCGAGACGGTACCGGTCGGTTCCGTTTTCCGTCAAAGCCGGATACGCTGGCGGCATGCCGACCCGTGCGCGCGACCGCCTCGTCCAGGCCGCCGAGGAGCTCTTCTACGCCGAGGGCGTCCGCGCGGTCGGCGTGGAACGGCTGCTCACCGTCTCCGGTGTCGGCCGCGCGTCCTTCTACCGGCACTTCCAGAGCAAGGAGGACCTGGTCGCGACCGTTCTCGGCGAGCGCGACCGCACGTGGCGCAGCGGCCTGGAGGAGGCCGTCGCCGAGCGCGGCGGGCACCCCCTCGACGTCTTCGACGTGATGGCCGGACGGTTCGAGAGCGCGGACTTCCACGGGTGCTCGTTCATCAACGCGATGGCCGAGACGGCCGGGAGCGACGCCGGGGTGCGGCGGCTCGCGGACGCGCACAAGACGGCGGTGGCCGCGTTCCTCGAGCGCCTGCTCGCCGAGGCGGGGCACCGTGCGAACGCCGCAGAGCTGGCGCGGCAGTTCGTCCTGCTGCTGGACGGCGCGCTGGTGACCGCGCTGCGCGACCGGTCGGCCGCGCCCGCGCTCCGGGCCAGGGCGATCGCCGAGACCCTCCTCGCCGCGGACGGAACGAAAGAGCCTTTTTCGCGGTAACCGCGATCTATCACTTTGTTCGCAAGGAGACGGGGTATCCGGGGCGGGGCCCGGCCGGTCAACTGGGTAGGTATCCGAAGATTCGGTTCGCCCGCCGGACCGGCCCATGCTCCTCCGACGCTCAGCGCCGAGCCCGGGAGGCCGTCGGGTGCGGGCGGACGCGCCCGAGCCGTCTCCTGGGAGAACACACGTGATCACAAAGCTGCTCGTCGCGAACCGCGGCGAGATCGCCGTACGCGCGTTCCGCGCCGCGTACGAACTCGGCATCGCCAGCGTCGCCGTCTACGCCCACGAGGACCGGCTGTCGCTGCACCGGCAGAAGGCCGACGAGGCGTACGAGATCGGCGAGCACGGCCACCCCGTCCGCGCCTACCTGGACGTGGACGGCATCGTGGAGACGGCGCTGCGGGTCGGCGCCGACGCCGTCTACCCCGGCTACGGGTTCCTGTCGGAGAGCCCGGAGCTGGCGGAGGCGTGCGAGCGCAACGGCATCACGTTCGTCGGCCCGCCGTCGCGGGTGCTGAGCCTGGCCGGCAACAAGATCGAGGCGGTCGCGGCGGCGCGGCGGGCGGGCCTGCCGGTGCTGCGGTCGGCGACGCCGGAGCCCGGACGGGAGCTGGAGGCGGCCGACGAGGTCGGGTTCCCGCTGTTCGTGAAGGCCGCGGCGGGCGGCGGCGGGCGCGGGCTGCGCCGCGTCGACCACCGCGAGGAGCTGGAGGCCGCCGTGGACACGGCGCGCCGCGAGGCGGAGAGCGCGTTCGGCGACCCGACGGTCTTCCTGGAGCAGGCGGTGGACCGGCCCCGCCACATCGAGGTGCAGGTCCTCGCCGACGGTGCGGGGCACACCGTCCACCTGCGCGAACGCGACTGCTCGGTGCAGCGGCGGCACCAGAAGGTCGTGGAGATCGCGCCGGCGCCGCACCTGGACGCGGCCATCGCGGAGCGGCTGTGCGAGGACGCGGTGAAGTTCGCCCGCGAGATCGGCTACGTGAACGCCGGGACCGTCGAGTTCCTGGTGAACGACCGCGGCGAGCACGTCTTCATCGAGATGAACCCGCGCATCCAGGTCGAGCACACCGTGACGGAGGAGGTCACGGGCGTCGACCTCGTGCAGAGCCAGCTGCGCATCGCGGGCGGCGAGACCCTGTACGACCTCGGCATCTCCCAGCAGGACGTGGTGGTCGGCGGGTTCGCGGTGCAGTGCCGGATCACGACCGAGGACCCGGCGAACGGGTTCCGCCCCGACACCGGGAAGATCTCGGCGTACCGGTCGCCGGGCGGCGCCGGGGTGCGCCTGGACACCGGCACCGCGCACGGCGGCGCGATCGTGTCCCCGCACTTCGACTCGCTGCTGGTGAAGCTGACGTGCCGGGGCCGGACGTTCGAGGAGGCGGTGCGGCGCGCGCGCAGGGCGGTCGCCGAGTTCCGCATCCGGGGCGTCGCGACGAACATCCCGTTCCTGCAGGCGCTGCTGGACGAGGAGGACTTCCGCAGGGGCGGCGTCAGCACGTCCTACATCGCCGACCATCCGGAGCTGCTGACGGCGCGGTCGAGCGGCGACCGTGCGACGCGGCTCGTCCGCTACCTCGCGGACGTCACCGTCAACAAGCCGCACGGTGAGGCGCCCACGGCCCTGGACCCGGCGACGAAGCTCCCGCCGCTCCAGCTCGACGGCCCGTTCCCGGAAGGTTCCCGCGACCGCCTTCTGGCTCTCGGCGCGCGCGCGTTCGCCGAGCAGTTGCGGGCGCAGAACGCGCTTGCCGTCACCGACACCACGTTCCGGGACGCGCACCAGTCGCTGCTGGCGACCCGGGTACGCACGCACGACCTCGTCGCCGCGGCGCCTTACCTCGGCCGCATGACTCCGCAGCTTCTCTCCATAGAGGCGTGGGGCGGCGCGACGTACGATGTCGCGCTCCGCTTCCTGGGCGAGTCCCCGTGGGACAGGCTCGCGGCCATCCGGGAAGCGGCGCCGAACCTGTGCATCCAGATGCTGCTGCGCGGCCGCAACACCGTCGGCTACACGCCGTACCCCGACTCGGTGGCGCGGGCGTTCGTCAAGGAGGCCGCCGGTACGGGCGTCGACATCTTCCGCGTGTTCGACGCGCTGAACGACGTCGAGCGCATGCGTCCCGCGATCGACGCGGCGCTCCAGACGCACGCGCTGGTGGAGGGAACCCTCTGCTACACGGGCGACCTGTCGTCTCCGGACGAGCGCCTCTACACGCTCGACTACTACCTGCGCCTCGCCGAGGAACTGGTCGAGGCGGGCGTCCACATCCTGTGCATCAAGGACATGGCCGGTCTCCTGCGCGCTCCCGCCGCGCGCACACTGGTGAGCGCTCTGCGGGAGCGTTTCGACCTGCCCGTCCACCTCCACACCCACGACACCGCAGGCGGCCAGATCGGCACCTACATCGCGGCCATCGAAGCCGGTGTGGACGCCGTGGACGGCGCCGCCGCGCCCCTCTCCGGCACGACGAGCCAGCCGCCCCTGCAGGCGATCGTCGCGGCGACCGACTTCACCGGCCGCGCCACCGGCATCGACCTCGACGCCCTCACCGTGATGGAGCCCTACTGGGAGGCGGTGCGCAAGCTGTACGCGCCGTTCGAGATGGGCCTGCCGTCGCCGACCGGGCGCGTCTACCAGCACGAGATCCCAGGCGGGCAGCTGTCGAACCTGCGGCAGCAGGCCGTCGCGCTCGGCCTCGGCGACCGGTTCGAGGAGATCGAGCGCTGCTACGCCGCCGCCGACCGCATCCTCGGCCGGCTCGTCAAGGTCACGCCGTCCAGCAAGGTCGTCGGCGACCTCGCCCTGCACCTCGTCGCCGCCGGCGCCGACCCGGACGACTTCGCCGCGAACCCCGAGCGCTACGACATCCCCGACAGCGTCATCGGGTTCCTCAGCGGCGAGCTCGGCGACCCGCCCGGCGGCTGGCCCGAGCCGTTCCGCACCAAGGCGCTCGCCGGGCGCCAGTACATCCCGGCCCGCGCCGAGCTGGACGGCGCGGAGGAGAAGGCGCTCGCCGGGCCCGAGGTCCGCGACACCCTCGACCGCTTGCTGTTCCCCGGCCCCGCGAAGGAGTACCGCGAGGCCCGCGCGGCGTACGGCGACCTGTCCGTCCTGCCGACCGGCGCGTTCCTCTACGGGATGCGCGCCGGGCAAGAGGTGGCGTTCGACCTCGAACTGGGCGTGCGGGTGCTGGCGGGGCTCGAAGCGGTCGGCGACATCGACGAGGCGGGCGTCCGGCAGGTCATCTGCACGGTGAACGGCCAGCTCCGCACCCTGTCCGTGCGCGACAAGTCGGTCGCGTCGGACGCGCCGCCGGTGGAGCGCGCCGACCCGGCCGAACCCGGCCACGTCGGCGCGCCGTTCGACGGCTCGGTGACGCTGCGCGTCGCGAAGGGCGACCGGGTGGAGGCCGGCGACACGGTCGCCACGATCGAGGCGATGAAGATGGAGGCCGCGATCACCGCCCCGGTGGCCGGGACCGTGTCCCGCCTGGCCGTCCCGGCGGCCACCCCCGTCCAGGCCGGCGACCTCCTCCTCGTCATCGCCTGACGGCGTAGTCCCCCAGGGACGGCTCCAGGAGGGCGAAGCCCTTCTCGGCGGAGCCGGTGAGGGCCGCGGCGATCGCGTCGCGGTCCTCACCGGCGATGGTGCGGCGCAGCGTCTCCTCGAACAGGACGCGGTGGACGCCGATGAGCTGCGCCGAGGCGACACGGACGACCACGTCGCCGGCGTCCGCGCCGGTCTCCTCGGCGAGGACGGCGGCGAGCGCGTGCTCGCGCTCCTCGTGGAACTCGCGCAGCCGCGCGACCAGCGCGGGGCTCTCGGTGATCATGCGGGCGAAGTCGGCGCCGGAGAAGCCGATGACGGCGTCCCGCCGGTCGACGGCGTCGAGGAACGCGCGGCGCAGCGCGGTGAGCGCGGACTCGCCCCGCGCGCGCTCGGCGACCGTTCGGGCGGGCTGGGCGACGAACTCCTCGTGCAGGTCGAGGGCCAGGTCCTCCTTGCGCGGGAAGTAGTTGGTGACCGTCATCTTCGCGACCTGCGCGGCGGCGGCGACGTCGGCGATGGTCACGCGGTCGAACCCGTGCCTCAGGAACAGGCGCGTCGCCTGGTGCGAGATGGCCTGCCGCGTCTGCTGTTTCTTCAGTTCCCGCAAACCCATGCCGGGCATCCTCTCATACGTCGACATAAATTTATAGTTGACACATGTCTAGGCTCGACCTAAGTTTATGCCGCCGGGCTGCCGGGTACCGAGATCGGGTGACCCGTTCCCTCCCGGCCGGACGAGCAAAGGACACCGCCCTGAACGCCAGCACCCCCCGTGTCGCGACCCCCGAGCCCGCCCGCGCCGCGTCCGCGCGCGGCACGGCCGCCCGGGGCGCCTCCGCCCGCGGCGTGTCCGCGAGCCGCGACCTCGTCGACCCGATGAAGGACTACCTCTCCCGCATCGGCCGGACCCCGCTGCTCACCGCAGAGCAGGAGGTCGAGCTGGCCAAGCGCATCGAGGCCGGGCTGTTCGCGCGCGAACGCCTGGAGACCCTCGGCGACGCCCTGTCCCCGCAGGACCGCGACGACCTGGCCTGGATCGCCGCCGACGGGCGCCGCGCCAAGGAGCACATGGTCGAGGCCAACCTCCGCCTGGTCGTGTCGCTGGCCAAGCGGTACATGGGGCACGGCCTGCCGCTCAACGACCTCGTCCAGGAGGGCAACCTCGGGCTGATCCGCGCCGTGGAGAAGTTCGAGTACCGGCGCGGGCTGAAGTTCTCCACCTACGCCGTCTGGTGGATCAAGCAGGCGATCAGCCGCGCCCTCGCCGACCAGTCCCGGACGATCCGCATCCCGGTGCACGTCGTCGAGGTGCTCAACCGGATGACCCGGATCCGCCGCCGGATGATGCAGGACCTCGGCCGCGAGCCCACCGCGCAGGAGCTGGCCGTCGAGCTGGACGTCACGCCGGAGAAGGTCGAGTGGCTGCGCCGCCAGGCCCGCGAGCCGCTGTCCCTGCAGACCCCGCTCGGCGAGGACGGCGACGGCGAGCTCGGCGACGTCATCGAGGACCCCGAGGGCGGCGACCCCGCCGACGTGGTCGCGTCCTCGATGCTGCGCGGCAAGCTCGACGCCGTGCTGGAGACGCTCACCGAGCGCGAGGCCGGCGTCATCTCGATGCGGTTCGGCCTCGCGGGCGGCGAGCCGAAGACGCTCGAGGAGGTCGGCAAGGTCTACGGGGTGACCCGCGAGCGCATCCGCCAGATCGAGTCCAAGGGGATGCACAAGCTGCGCCACCCGTCCCGCCGGGAGACCCTCGCCGACCTGCTCTCCTGACGCTCAGCGCTCGCCCACCTGGCCGGGCTTGGCGTCGGCCCCGAGCCGTTCGACGAGCCCGTCCAGGAGGCGGCGCAGCAGCTCGGTGAGCTGCTCGCGCTCCTCCTCGTCCAGGTGGTCGAGGAGCGAGTCCTCGTAGGTGAGCAGCCGGTTCACGCTGTCCTCGATCAGCCGGTGGCCCGCGTCGCTCAGCCGCACCGACGACGTCCGGCCGCGCGGCCCGCGCTCGGTCTCCACCAGCCCCGCCCGCTCCGCCCGCGCCACCCGCTGGGTGATCGCGCCCGCGGTGAGCAGCGACGCCTCGCGCAGCTGGCCGGGCGTCATCGCGTACGGCGCCCCGCGCCGGCGCAGCGTGGACAGCAGGTCGAGCGTGGCCGTGTCGATGCCGAGCCGGGCCAGCGTGCGGCGCCGCTCGTCGCCCAGCAGCTTCGCCGCGCGCCACACCCGGGTGATGATCCCGATGGACGCGACCGGCGTGCCGGGACGCTCGCGCGCCCACGCCTCGGCGATGGCGTCGACCGGGTCCCCGTGTTTGCGTTCGTCCTCCACGGCGTCTAGCTTAGGGTGAAGTTTAGACCTAAACAAAGGAGGTCCCCATGACCCGCAGCGCAGTGGTGACCGGCGGCGGGACCGGCATCGGCCGGGCCGTCGCGGCGGCCCTCGCGGCGGACGGCCTGGACGTCGTCATCACCGGCCGGCGCGAGAAGGTGCTCGCCGAGACCGCCGCCGAGCTCGGCCCCCGCGTGCGGCCCGTCGTCTTCGACGTGACCGACCCCGGCCAGGTCGAAGCCGCCCTCGCCGAGCTGCCCGAGACGGTGGACGTGCTCGTCAACAACGCCGGCGGCAACACCGACACCGGACGCCCCGCGCCGTCCGGGCTCGCCGGCGTCCGCGACGCGTGGCTCGCCAACCTGGAGGTCAACCTGGTCGGCACCGTCCTCGTCACGACCGCCCTGGAACCGCGGCTCGCCCGCGGCGGCCGCGTGATCAGCATGGGCTCGATCGCGGGCGGCCGCGGCGGCGGATCGTACGGCGCGGCGAAGGCCGGCATGCGCGTCTGGAACATCGAGCTGGCCGCGCGGGTCGGCGAGCGCGGCATCACCG
Source organism: Spirillospora sp. NPDC046719 (assembly GCF_040645715.1). Classification (NCBI taxonomy): domain Bacteria; kingdom Bacillati; phylum Actinomycetota; class Actinomycetes; order Streptosporangiales; family Thermomonosporaceae; genus Spirillospora; species Spirillospora sp. NPDC046719. Next base: position 20,248 of record NZ_JBEYYT010000030.1, read on the forward strand.
CCAACGTGATCGCTCCCGGCCTCGTCGAGGACACCGAGTTCTTCGGCGACCAGATGACCGGCGAGCGGCGCGCCATGCTGGTCGGGCAGACCGCCACCAAGCGCGCCGGAACGCCGGAGGACGTCGCCGCGCTCGCCGCGTTCCTCGCCTCGCCGGGCGCCGGGCACATCACCGGGCAGGTGCTCCACCTCAACGGCGGCGCCTATTTCGGAGCCTGACTCCGGAATGTCGGTGAGCGGGCCTAATGTTCGTGGGCATGACGACGACCGCGTGGGACGAGATCGCCGCGCTCATCGACGCGCGGAAGGCCGACGCCGTGGCCGGCGCGGTCCTCTCCCTCGACGCCGCCGGCCGCCGCGAGGTCGCCGAGGCGCTCCCCGGCCACGTGCGCGAGGTGCGGTCGCGGCGCGAGACCTGGGAGGGCATCGACGACTTCGCGCCGGCGTTCCGCGCCGCCGGGGCGGGCACGCTCGGCGGCGCGTCGGCCGTCGCGTCCTGGCTGGGCCGCCGCGAGTTCAACTCGCGCTGGACGGACGACCACCACGACACCGCCCTGCTGATGGGCCTCTGGCAGGGCCACGACGACGCCTGGCTCGCCGACCTGGCGCGGCGCCTCGCCCTGCGGCTGCGGGGGCCGCGCCACACCGGCCTCAACCTCGTCCTCGCCCTGCTGAGGGCGACCGGGGCGGAACCGCCCGAGCACGATCCGCTCGTCGTCGGCTGGGTCGCCTCGGCGCCGCCGCGCACCCGCGACCCGCTGCTCCCGGTGCTGCTGCCGCGGATCTTCGAGGCGGAGGGCGTGGGCCGCGAACTGCGCGACAGCGACCGCTGGGTCCGGGGGCTCGTCTCGCTCGCCGCGCGGGGCCAGGTCGACCGGGGGATGCTGCTGGACGGCTGCGTCCGCCGGTTCCTGCGCGGCGGGACGGCCCTCGACCTGCGGTTCTTCGTCCGGCTCCATGACGCGCTCGCCCCGTCGGAGGCCGAGGCGGGCGCCCGCGCCCGCGACTACGCGCGGCTGCTGCCCGCCGCGCCCGGCCCGGTCGCGGAGTCCGCCCTCGACCTGCTGAAGGACCGCGACGACCTGCCGCCCGACCTCGTGGTCGAGGCCCTGGACGGCCTGCTGTTCCGCGCCGAGTCCGGGCTCGTCCGGACGGGTCTGTCATGGCTGGAGCGGACGGTGCGGCGCCACCCCGACCTCGCGGACGGCTGCGCCGCCGCACTCGCGCGCGCGTTCGGGCACGAGTCGTACGCCGTCCGGCAGCGGGCCGTGCGGGTCGCGCTCAAGCTCCCGGCCGCGACGGACGGCGCCGCCTTGCGCGACGCCGTGCCGCTGCTGCCGCCCGACCTCGCCGCGCAGGTCGTCGCCCGTTTCGGTGGCGAGGTCTCCGAAGCGGACCCGGTGGACGACGACCCCGCCCCGCCCGCCCTCGCCGTGCCCGGACGGGTCCTGGAACCGGCGCCGGAGCCGTTGCCGCCGCCCATCACGACTCCGGTCGAGCTGGCCAAGGCGCTCCAGGACGGGATCGGCTGGGCGGTGAGCGAGCAGCTGCTCGCCGCCTACGTCCGCCTCATCCGGCAGGACCGCGACGCCCTGCGCGCCGTGCTGACCCCCGTACTGCACAAGGACTTCCATCCGTACCTCGAACGCCTGGACTTCTGGCTCGCCCCCGAGGAGTGGCTGGTCGGCATCGGGCGCCTGCTGATCGGCTCGCCGGTCCGGCACAACGGCCGCCGGCTCGCCGCGCGGGTGCAGGGGCCGCCCCTTGACCGGCTCTTTGTGTCGCGGTTCGCGGAGGTCTACCGCGCGGTGGAGGACGGGACGCCGCCACCGGTGCTGCTGGCCACTCCGACCCGTCCGACGGGCCACGTCGACGCGCTCGCGCTCGTCGAGCGTCTGGAGGAGTGCGAGGCGGCGGGCGTGGAGGCCGGTTCCGCCGACCTCCAGCAGGCACTGCTCAGGCTGCCGCTCGAGCCCGACGCCGAAGCGGCCCGGCGGGCGGGCCGGCTGGTGTCGCAGGCGGGCCGCGCCGCCGCCCGCTGGCTCGCTGAGGGCGGGGCGCCGCGCGGCGACGTGGCCGTGGGCCCGGTCGCGGACGGCGCTCCCGACGTGGTCATCGGCGCCGAGCCGACCGGTCTGCCGCTGGTGGACGCCGTCTTCACCGCGCCCGGGAAGGACGTCCACACCGCCTGGAACCGGCACTGGGCGTACTGGCCGTGGCTGCTGCCGTCCCATCCCGACGTGGTCGCCGCGCACCTCGTCCCCGGGCTGCGGCGGCGGCGCGAATGGTCCGGCGTGAACATGCCGGTCTCCGTGCTCATCGACCGCACGTCGGGGACCGGGGCGCTCGCCGAGGCCGTCGCGTTCTTCCTCGCCTGCCAGCTCGCCCTTCCGGACGACGAGGAGGCCGTCGAGACGCTGCTGGTCCTGGCGGCGCGGGGCGACCTGCCCGCCGCCGCGCTCGGCCGGCACATCGGGCGGCTGGCGCTCGCCGGGGAGATCAAGCTGGTCCGGGTGGTCGAGGCCCTGGAGCGCGCGGCGGAGGCGGGCGCGTACGCCGAGGTCTGGGAGACGATCGCCGCCGCGCTGCCGCTCCTGCACCCGGAACCGGGGCGGCGGCCGCCGTTCGCCCATGACCGGCTCATCGCGCTCGGCGCCAGGACGGCGCGGTGGGCGAAGGCGTCCGCGCCCGTCCCGGAGATCGAGGAACTGGCCGCGCGGAAGGGGACGTCCAACCTCCTCCGCGCGGCCCGGACGCTCGCGGCGCAACTGCGCTAGGCCGGGTCCGGCCGTGTCGGCGAGTTCGGTTGCGTTAGGCCGCCCAAGGCCGGGTTCAGAGGTCGGACGGGTCGGTGTTGGCGCCGCACAGCACGACGACGACGCGCTCGCCGGGGGACGGGCGGTAGGCGCCGGTGCGGAGGGCCGCGACGGCGGCGGCGGTGCCGTGCTCGACGACCTGCCGGTACTCCTCCCAGACGAAGCGGCGCGCGTCGATGATCGCCTCGTCGGAGACCAGCGCCGGCACCACGCCGGTGCGGGTCGCGACGGCGTGGGCGATGTCGCCGAGGCGGGTGGCGCCGAGGGAGTCGGCGGCGACGCCGGAGACCTGGACGTCCACCGGGCGGCCCGCGTGCAGGGCGCGTTCGAGGGTCGGGATGGTCTCCGGTTCGACGCCGACGACGCGGGCGCGGCCTTCGAGGGCGGCGGCGACGCCCGCCATCAGCCCGCCGCCGCCGACGGCGAGGAGGACCGTGTCGACCTCGCCGCCGGTCTGGTCGAGGATCTCCAGGCCGAGGGTGCCCTGCCCGGCGCAGACCTCGGGCTGGTCGTAGGCGTGGCAGAACAGGGCGCCGGTGTCGGCGGCGCGCTTGGTGGCGGCGTCCTGCGCCTCGGCGTAGCGGGTGCCGACCTGGACGACGGTGGCGCCGAGCGCGCGCAGCCGCGCGACCTTCACCGGCGGGGCCGTCTCGGGGACGAACACCTCCGCGGGCGCGCCGACCTCGGCGGCGGCGTAGGCGAACGCGAGGCCCGCGTTGCCGCCGGACGCCGCGACGACGCCGGCCTCCGGGAGCCGGCCGCCGTCCCGCGCGGCGAGGATGTGGTTGAACGCGCCGCGCGCCTTGAACGACCCGGTGTGCTGGGCCTGCTCCAGCTTCAGCCACATCCGCCCGGCGGGGGCGAGCGGGCCGAGGTCCACGCCGAGCAGCGGTGTCTCGCGGACGCGGCCGGCGACGCGGCCGGCGGCGGCCTGGACGTCCGGAAGCGCGATCACGGGGGGCTCCTCTCCGCGGACGCGGCGTCCGCATCCATCATCAGTACCATCCTGGCCGAACGCTCCTGGCGGATGGCGCGTTCCGTGGGGTCCCCGGCGCCCCCGCGGCGGCCGGGCCCGGTCGCTAGCCGCGCTAACTAGCCGGGCGTCAAGTAAGTTGCCGCGATACGGTGGAGGACGGGGCAGGACGGCCGGAGGAGAGGCATACCGTGGGCAAGCCGCAGACGCGTCGCAAGGACACCAGGGAACGCATCCTGGACGTCGCGCTGGAGCTCTTCCTCGAACGCGGCTACGACCAGACCTCGCTGCGGGAGATCGCCGAGCGGCTCGACGTGACCAAGGCCGCGCTCTACTACCACTTCCGCACCAAGGAGGACATCCTCGACGCCCTCGTCGGCGGCATCGGCGAGCGGCTGGACGAGCTGATCGCCTGGGCCCGCGCCCAGCCCGCGACGCTGGAGACCCGGCGCGAGCTGCTGCGCCGCCTGAACGAGGCGCTGGAGGAGTGGGCCCCGGTCTTCCAGTTCCTCCAGGAGAACCAGGCGGCGCTGCGCGGCCGGACGGCGCCGAAGACCTTCCGCGACCGCATGCAGCACCTCGGCACGCTGCTCACCGACCCGGAGAGTCCCGTCCTGGACCGCGTCCGGTCGCTCAGCGCGCTGTTCACCGTCTACTTCGGCACCTTCGCGATCTCCTCCATGGACGGGACGCCGGAGGAGAAGCGCGCCGCCCTGCTGCAGGTCGCCTGGGAGCAGATCGACGCCGCCCACGCCGCCTCCCGCTCGTGACCGCCCGCCGGTGACCGCCCCCTCGTGACCGCGCGCCCGTGCCAGCCCCGTCAGCGGACGGTGCGGGCGCGGTCAGCGGGCGCCGCCAGTCTCCCGAGTGACGGCGGGAAGCACTTCCCGCCCCTGAGAGGGAGTCACTCATGGAGAACACCAAGGTCCTCATCTCCGGCGCGAGCATCGGCGGCCCCGCCCTGGCGTACTGGCTGAAGCGCCACGGGTTCGAGGTCACGATCGTCGAGGTCACGCAGGGCCTGCGGGCCGGCGGGCAGGCGATCGACGTGCGCGGCCCGGCGCTGGAGGTGGCCGAGCGGATGGGGATCCTGGACCTGGTCCGCGAGCGGCGCGTCCAGATGCGCGGGATGTCGATGGTGGACGCCGACGGCGCCGAGCTGTACCGCAGCGAGGAGCGCACCATCACCGCCGGCGACCTCGGCGGCCCGGACGTCGAGATCCTCCGCGACGACCTCTCGCGCATCCTCGCGGACGCGGCGGGCGACGGCGTCGAGTACCTGTTCGGCGACTCGATCGCCGCGCTGGAGCAGGACGACGACGGCGTGCGGGTGACCTTCCGCAGCGGCACGACCCGGACGTTCGACCTGGTCGTCGGCGCGGACGGCGCGCACTCCCACACGCGGCGGCTCGTCTTCGGGCCGGAGGAGCGGTTCATCTCGCACCTCGGCACCTACCTCGGCGTGTGGACGGCGCCGAACTTCCTCGGCCTGGACCGCTGGCAGGTCTTCCACCAGATGCCGGGCAGCGCGTGGGGCGGCGGCGTGATGAGCGTCCGCGGCAACAAGGAGGTCCGCGTCTACCTGGGCTTCGAGTCGAAGGAGCCGCTCGCCTTCGACCACCGCGACACCGCCGCGCAGAAGAAGATCCTCGCGGACGCGCTGGCGGGCGGCGGCTGGGAGCTGCCGCGGCTGCTGGAGACGATGTGGGACGCGCCGGACTTCCACTTCGACGCGATGGCGCAGATCCACATGGACGCGTGGTCGAAGGGCCGCGTCGTGCTGCTCGGGGACGCCGGGTACTGCGGGTCTCCGCTGTCGGGGCAGGGCACCAGCATGGCGATGGTCGGCGCGTACGTCCTCGCCGGCGAGCTGAAGGCGGCGGGCGGCGACCACCGCGCGGCGTTCGCGGCCTACGAGCGGGAGCTGCGCGGGTACGTCGCGGCGAACCAGGAGCTGGCGCTGACGAACAAGGCGCGGGTGGACGCGCAGCGCGACGCCGAGGTGGGCGAGGACACCGAGGTCGTCGACTTCCAGGACTTCGGCGAGATCGTCAACGCGTTCACGGTGCAGGACTACTGAGCGCCGTGCAGGGCGGCGGCCCGGTCGAGCAGGACGCGGCGTTCGGGCGCGTTGCGGGTGAGGTCCGCGGCGCGCTCGAACTCCGCGCGGGCCTCGGCGGTCCGGCCGAGCCGGGCGAGCAGGTCGCCTCGGACGCCGGGCAGCAGGGGGTAGCCGCGCAGCGCCGGCTCGCCGGCGATGGCGTCGACGAGCCGCAGGCCCGCCTCGGGGCCGTCCGCCATGCCGACGGCGACGGCCCGGTTCAGCTCGACGATCGGGGACGGCGCGACCCGCGCGAGGTGCCCGTACAGCGAGACGATCTGCGCCCAGTCGGTGTCGGCGGCGGTGGCTGCCTGCGCGTGGCAGGCGGCGATCGCGGCCTGCAGGACGTACGGGCCGGGCGGCGCGCCGATCTCGCGCGCGCGCAGCAGCGCGGCGAAGCCGCGGTGGATGAGCAGCCGGTCCCAGCGGGCGCGGTCCTGCTCGTGCAGGGGGACGGGTTCACCGGACGGCCCGGTGCGGGCGCGGATGCGGGACGCCTGGATCTCCATCAGCGCGACGAGCCCGTGCACCTCCGGCTCCCCGGGCGCGAGGTGGGCGAGGACGCGGCCGAGGCGCAGCGCCTCCTGGCACAGGTCCGCGCGGACCCAGTCGTCGCCGCCGCTCGCCGCGTAGCCCTCGTTGAAGATCAGGTAGACGACCTCCAGCACCGACGACAGCCGGGCGGCCCGGTCGGGGCCCTCCGGCACCTCGAACGGGACGCCGGCCTCCGACAGCGTCCGCTTGGCCCGGACGATCCGCTGCGCGACGGTCGGCTCGGAGGTCAGGAACGCGCGGGCGATCTCCTCGGTGGTGAGGCCGCCGAGCATGCGCAGCGTCATCGCGACCCTGGCCTGCGTGGACAGCACGGGATGGCAGGCGGTGAAGACGAGCCGGAGCACGTCGTCCTCGATGTGCTCGTCGTCGGCGGCGAGGTCGAACTCGGGCGGCGCCTCGCGCGCCTCGGGCTCCAGGCCGTGCCCGAGCTCCTCCAGCTTGGTCTCCAGCCGCTGCTCGCGGCGGATCCGGTCGATGGCGCGGCGCTTGCCGACGGCCATGAGCCAGGCGCCCGGGTTGTCCGGGACGCCCGACTCGGGCCACTGTTCGAGCGCGGCGACCAGCGCGTCCTGCGCGAGCTCCTCGGCGAGGCCGACGTCGCGCACCAGCCGGGCCAGCCCGGCGATGATGCGGGCGGACTCCAGCCGCCAGACCGCGTCGATGCTCGCGTGCACGCCCGCCGGACGGCCCGCGCCCGCGGCGGCCGCGCGCGATGGTTCCGGGGCGCCCGAGCCCGGAGCGCCCGAGCCCGGGTCGCTCGTGTCGCGCGCGTCCGGGGCGTCGGGCGCGTCGGGGGCGGCGGATGGCGTCACGGTGCCGATGACAGCACCCGCGCCGCCCGCCGCGCAACCCGGACGTCGCCTCCTCGCAGGTCACCGCCCGCACCGCCGGGAGGGGGCCGGGCGGTCGGCCGATCAGGCGCCGGGGACCTCGTCGCCCGGGCCGAAGACCTGCTGGATGACGCCCTCGCCGTCGCCGACGATCTGGAAGAAGCGCTTGGACAGCTCGACGGCCTCCTCCCGGGACCGCACCTCGACCAGCGCGAAGCCGACGACGCCCTCCTTGGCCTCGGCGAACGGGCCGTCGGTGACGGTGACCTTGCCGCCGGACGCCTTGATGCGGGTGCCGCCGGGCTCCAGGCCGCCGGTCGCCAGCAGCACGCCGGCCGCGGACATCTCGGCGATGAACGCGCCCATCTCCGCCATCATCGCCTCGTCGGGGGCGCCCTGCTGCTCGCCGTCGTCCGTGGTCATCATCATGAAGCGCATCGGTGCCTCCGTCGTCCTGGCGGGCCGGGTCCTTCCCGGCCTCACTGACGCGTCGAGCGGGAGCGGGCCGGATCGACATCCGCCGCGACTTTTTTCGGGATTTTCTTGCCGGCTCGTATCCTGCCAGGTCAGCGCCGTTTCGCCCGCGATGTGCCGGAAGAATCGCCTGAGAATCTCACAAAACGGTCCGCCGGAGTGCATTGGGCAACGCGCCCGCGGACGGGTAACTTCTTTGCGGAAGGCACGTCGCCGTGCGCCGGAGGAGGCGTCCCGTGGGAGACCCGAGACTCGGACCGGAAGCGCCGCCCGAGGCGTCCGGGCCCGGTGCGCCCGTCCCGTCCGGCACCGTTCCGGCGGGCACCGCCGCGTCGGGGCCGACCGTGCTCCGCATGGTCGTCGGCGCGCAGCTGCGCCGGCTCCGCGAGGCCGCCGAGATCTCCACCGAGGCCGCCGGCTACGAGATCCGCGGCTCGCACTCCAAGATCAGCCGGATGGAGCTGGGCCGCGTCGGGTTCAAGGAGCGCGACGTCGCCGACCTGCTCACCCTCTACGGGGTGGACGACCCGGTCCGCCGCGAGGCGCTACTGGAACTGGCCGAGCAGGCGAACAGGCCCGGGTGGTGGCAGCCGTACGCCGACGTCGTGCCCGGCTGGTTCGAGCCGTACCTCGGCCTGGAGCAGGGCGCCGTGCTGATCCGGGTGTTCGAGGTCCAGAACGTCCCGGACCTGCTGCAGACCCCCGGCTACGCCCGCGCGCTCATCGCCGCGCGGTACCCCGGCGCGAGCGCCGAGGAGATCGACCGCCGCGTCGAGCTGCGGATGCGCCGCCGCCTCGTGCTGGAGCGGCCCGAGCCGGTGAAGCTGTGGGCCGTGCTGGACGAGGCCGCGCTGCGCCGCGTCGTCGGCGGCCCCGAGGTGATGCGCGAGCAGCTGCGGCACCTGATCGAGATCTCGCGGCTGCCGAACGTCACCGTCCAGGTGCTGCCGTTCGCCGCCGGCGGGCACGCCGCCGAGAGCGGTCCGGTGACCCTGCTCCGGTTCGCCGAGCCGGAGCTGCCGGACGTCGTGTACCTGGAGCAGCTCACCGGCGCGCTGTACCCGGACCGCGCGTCCGACGTCACGCGGTACCGGGACGCGCTGAACCGGCTGGGCGTGCAGGCCGAGCCGCCCGCCCGCACGCCCGACGTCATCGCCGGATTCCTCGCCCGCATCTGACCCCGCGGGCGGGCCGGCTCCTGCTGGCCGGCCTTCGCCCGCGTGGCCGCCCGCGCGGCCTCGCTCGTGTCCGGGCTCAGCCGCCGCGCCGGAACAGCCAGGTCCCGGCGGTCAGCGACACCGCCGCGAACGCCGCCGTCACCGCCGCGCCGGCCGCGAACGTCCCGCTCGTGTAGTGCCCGAGGTACGCCTGCCGGACGGCGTCCACCGTGTACCGGAACGGGACGGCCCGGGACGCGCCGTCCAGCCACCCCGGCGCCAGCGTCATCGGCAGCAGCAGGCCGGACAGCAGCATCAGCGGCATCCCCGCCGTGTTCGCGATCGCCGCGAACTCCGGCGGCGTCCGCACGTTCATCGCCAGCCCGTACGACAGCGCCGACAGCGCGGCCGACAGCACGGCGACGAACGCGAACCCGATCAGCACGCCCGAGACCGGGGCCCGCAACCCGAACGCGAGCCCGAGCAGGACCAGCAGCGCCGCCTGGACCGCGAGCTGCACCACGTCCCGCAGCGTCCGGCCGAGGAGCAGCGCCGCCGGACGCACCGGCGTGACCCGCATCCGGTCGATGACGCCCTGGCCGCGCTCCACGATGATGCCGAGCCCGACGTACGAGCCGCCGAGGATCGCCAGCTGGACGAGCACGCCCGGGACGAACGCCTGCCACGACGATCCGTCCACACCCAGGCTGAGCCGGGTGAGCAGCGGCCCGAAGAGGGCGAGGAACAGCAGCGGCTGCAGCATGCCGAAGAGCAGGTTCGTCTTGGAGCGCGTCGTCGCCCGCATGCAGCGGCCGAAGATGACGCCGGTATCGGCGAGGAGCTCGCGCATCAGGGTTCTCCGGTTCATATCGCGATGGGCGCGCGCTCGCCCGGGGCGCCGCGCCCCGTGATGGCGAGAAACGCGTCCTGGAGGCTGGCGGCGGGGTCGCCCGCATAGCGGGCCTTGAGGGCGGCGGGGGAGCCCTCCGCGACGACCGTCCCCGCGTCGACGACCACGATGCGGTCGGCGAGCGCGTCGGCCTCGTCCAGGTAGTGGGTGGTGAGGAAGACGGTCGTCCCGTGCTCGTCCCGGATCCGGCGGACGAGGTCCCACAGCTCGGCGCGGCTGCCGGGGTCCAGCCCGGTCGTCGGCTCGTCCAGGAAAAGCACCGCCGGCCGGTTGACGAGCCCGAGCGCGATCTCCAGCCGCCGCCGCTGCCCGCCGGACAGCGCGCCGGCCGGCCGGGCCAGCAGGTCGGTGAGCGCCAGGTCGCCGGCCAGCCGCTCGGCCCGCTCCCGCGACTCGGCGCGGCCCAGCCGGTGCAGCCGCCCTTGCGTGACGAGCTCCTCCAGCACCGAGCAGGCGGGGTCGAGCCCGCCCGCCTGCGCGACGTACCCGATCGCGCGGCGCACGCCGGCCGGGTCGCGGCGCAGGTCGCATCCCGCCACCTCCGCCTCGCCGCCGGTCGGCGGCAGCAGCGTGGTGAGCATCCGCAGTGTCGTCGTCTTCCCCGCGCCGTTCGGCCCGAGGAACCCCAGGATCTCGCCGGGCGGGACGGACAGGTCGATGCCGCGCACCGCGTGCACGGGCCCGGACTTGAGGGCGAACGTCCGGGTCAGGCCGCGGGCGCTGATGACTGGCGTGGACATGGCGGCGATAAAACCATAACGGACTGCAAACTTGCAATCGACTTAAACTTTGCGTCCCGCTACAGTGTCCGCATGGCGGAGGGGCTCCGGGACCGGAAGAAGCGGGAGACGCGGCGGCGCATCGCGGACGCGGCCGTCGCGCTGTTCGTCGAGCGCGGCTTCGACCGGGTGACGATCGCCGAGGTCGCCGCCGCCGCGGACGTCTCCGTCAACACCGTCTACAACTACTTCGACGCCAAGGAGGACCTCGTCCTCCCGCCGCACCACGGCGACCGGCTCGCCGGGATCGTCCGGGAGCGCGAGCGCGGGGAGTCCGCCGCCGAGGCCGTCCTGCGGCGCCTCCGCGAGGAGGTCGGGCGCCGCGACCCGTCCCTCGGCCTCACCCCCGGCTTCGCCGGCTTCTACGCGATGATGCGCGCCGCCCCGACGCTCATCGCGCGGCTCGACGAGATCGCCGTGCGGATGACCGCGTCCCTCACCGACCTGCTGGCCGCCGAGACCGGCGCCGCCTCCGGCGACCCGCTGCCCGCGCTGGTCGCCGGCCAGATCGGCTGGCTGCACGCGCACGTCCTGAGCGAGGTCGGCAGGCGCACCGACGCCCGCGAGGACCCCGAGAGGACGGCGGCGGCCCTCCTGCGCCTCCTCGACGCCATCGAGGACGTCCTCGGCCCCCGCGTCCTCGACTACGCCCGCCGCCCCTGACCGTCCCGCCGCCCCTGATCCGCCCGCCGGCCGGCCCCGGCACGGCCGTCGGCGATAGTGGGGGGATGTCGAACTCGTTCACCCGGCCCGGGTACGCGTGCACGGACCACTTCCTGGACGTGCCGCTCGACCACGGCGACCCGTCCGGTCCCGCGATCCGGATCTACGCGCGTGAGGTCGTCGCGCCCGGGAAGCGCGGCGCGGACCTGCCGTGGCTGCTCTACCTGCAGGGCGGGCCCGGCAACAAGTCGCCGCGCCCTGGCGCGATGCCCGCGGCGTGGCTCGCCCGCGCCCTCCAGGACTACCGGGTGCTGCTGCTCGACCAGCGCGGCACCGGGCGCAGCACGCCGCTGAACCGGCAGACGCTCCCGGCCGACCCGAAGGCCGCCGCCGAGCTCCTGCGGCACTTCCGTGCCGACTCGATCGTCCGGGACGCGGAGCTGCTGCGCCGCCACCTGGCCGGGGACCGGCCGTGGAGCGTTCTCGGGCAGAGCTTCGGCGGCTTCTGCACGGTGACGTACCTGTCGATCGCGCCGGAGGGGCTGAGCGAGGCGTTCGTCACCGGCGGGCTGCCGAGCCTGACGGCGACGCCCGACGACTGGTACCGGGCGGCGTACCGGCGGATCGCCGCGGCCAACGCGCGCTACTTCGCCCGCTACCCCGGTGACCAGGACGTCGCGCGCCGCATCGCCGCGCACCTGGACCGGGCCGACGAGCGCCTGCCGGGCGGGGAGCGGCTGACCGCCCGCCGGTTCCAGAGCGCCGGCATCGGGCTCGGCCATTCCGCGCAGTTCGACAATCTGCACTACCTGATGGAAGAGGCGTTCATCGCGGACGGCCGGCTCTCCGACACGTTCCTGCACGGCGTGAACGCGATCGTGTCGTTCGCCGCGCAGCCGCTCTACGCGCTCATCCACGAATCGTGCGTCAGCAACGGGACGGCGTCGAACTGGTCGGCCGCCCGGGTGGCCGAGGAGTTCCCCGAGTTCGCGCCGCAGGCCGAGCCGTTCCTTTTCCTGGGCGAGACCATCTTCCCGTCCTTCTTCGAGGAGGACCCCGCGCTGGTCCCGCTGCGCGAGTGCGCCGACCTCGTGGCGGCGCACGAATGGCCCGCCCTTTACGACCCGGAACGGCTGGCGTCCACGACCGTTCCGGTCGCGGCGGCCGTCTACTACGACGACATGTACGTGGACCGCGAGATGTCGATGGCGACTGCCGCCGCCATCCCGGGGATCCGGACGTGGGTGACCAGCGAGTACGCGCACAACGGCCTGTCGGCGGACGCGAACGTCCTGGACCGCCTCATCGCCCTCCGCAACGGCGAGGCGTGAGCGCCCGCACGCGTGTGGGCCGGCCCGCCGGAGACATGGCCGATCTGTCCAGATCATGGTGAAGTACCGGAAATGTTGCGATAGGTAAAAGAAACAACGTCAGCTCTTGTTGTCCGGATCACACCCATTGATCATGTGCGGCTATGGGGCAACGGGGGCTCGTCGTCAGGCGCATGGCCGCGGACCGCACGCTGGTGCTGGCCGCGTGCGCCACCGCGCTGTTCGCCACGACCGTCCTCGCGGCCCTCGTCGGCTACGCGGGCTCGGTGACGCGCGAGGGACTGCGGCGCACGCTCGCCGACGCGACGTTCGCCACGGTCGGCACGACGCTCGGCACCAACGTCCCGGCCGGCGGCCTCACCACTGCCCAGCACCAGGTGGACGGCGCGCTCGAGCAGATCTACCGGGACGTGCCGCTGACGGTCTCGATGGGCGTCCGCAGCGACTCCTACACCCTGCCGGGGCAGGAGAAGATCGAGCATCCCCAGCTGACCGCGTTCGCGACCTACACTGGCATCGAGCGGCACGCGCGCCTCGCCCAGGGGCGCTGGCCCTCGCCGGGCGCCGGAGCCGGCAAGGACGCCGAGATGGAGGCCGCCCTCCCGGCCGCCGCCGCCCGGTCCGTGCACGCCTCCGTCGGCGACGTCCTCACCCTGCACGGCCGCGTCGACAAGAAGTCGGTCGTGCGCGCCCGGATCGTCGGGCTGTTCGAGGTGCCCCGCCCGGACGACTACTTCTGGCAGGGCGACCAGCTGATCACCACCGGCGCCGAGCACGGCGACTACACCACCTACGGGCCGCTCGTCGTCCCGCAGGACGTGTTCGCCGCCCGCCTCACCGGCACCGGCGTGGACGTCCGGTGGACGGTCATGCCGGACCTCCGGCGCATCGACACCGGCGACCTCGACGGGCTCGGCGACCGCGCCGCCCGCAGCGCCGCCATCGTCCAGAAGGCCGCCGGCGGCGCCCAGTACACCGTCGTGACGAGCCTGCCGATGCTCGCCTCCCAGCTCGCCGACGCGGTCCGGGTCACCCGGTCCACGATGCTGATCCCGGTGCTCCAGCTGATCCTGCTGGCCGGGTGCGCCTGGATGCTCGTCGCCCGGCTGCTGGCCGACCACCGGCGCGGCGAGGTCGCGCTGCTGCGCACCCGCGGCCTCGGCATGCGCCAGCTCGCCGCGCTCGGCGTCGCCGAGGGCGCCCTGATCGTGCTGCCCGCCGCGGTGTGCGGTCCGCTGCTCGCCGGGCCGCTGCTGCACCTCGCCGGATGGGCGCCCGCGATCCGCGCGTCCGGGCTGCGGCTCGACGCCGGCCCCCTCGCGCCGCTGTACGGCGTCTCGGTCGCCACCGCGCTGGCCGGGGCCGTCGCGCTCACCGTCCCGACGCTGCGCGGCGCCAACCGCACCTTCGTCGAGGCGCAGGCCGGCATCGGCCGCGACCGCCGCGGCGGGCTCGTCGGATCGGGCGCCGACCTCGCGCTGCTCCTCGTCGCCTCGCTCGCGATCTGGCAGCTCACCCGGTACGGCGTCGACGGGACCGGCGCGTCCGGCGGCGCGTCCGGCGTCGACCCGGTCATCGTGTCCGGGCCCGCGCTCGGGCTGCTCGCCGGCGCCGTCCTGCTGCTGCGCGTCGTGCCCGTCGCGTCCGGCGCCGCCGAACGCGTCGCCGCGCGCGGCCGCGGCCTCGCCCCCGCGCTCGGCGCCCGGCAGGTCGGCCGCCGCCCGCTGCGCTACGCCGGACCCGTCCTGCTGCTGGTCATGGCGATCGCCGTCGGGGTGCTGTCGGTCACCACGATGGCGACCTGGCGGCGCTCGCAGACCGACCAGGCCGACTTCCAGAGCGGCGCCGACCTGCGCGTCAGCGCGCCGGTCGGGGTCTTCGCGCCGACCGCGCTCGGCGGCGGCGGACGGGTCGCCGCGCTGCCCGGCGTCACCGCCGTGACCGGCGTGCTGCGCGTCGAGGGCGCCGTCGGCACCGCGTCCGCGACCATGCTCGCCGCCGACGCCGAGCGCCTCGGGACGATGCTGCGGATCCGCTCCGACCTCCGGGACGGCCTGGCGCTCGGCGAGCTGGCCGCGGCCCGGCCGAAGGCGCCCGCGCTCACGGTCCCCGGCAGGCCCGCGCGGCTGCTGTTTGACGTCCGGCTGAAGCGCACCGGCTCCGCCTCGCCGCTGCCGGACGGCACCGTCCCGCCGCCGGTCGACGCGTACAAGGCCCAGGCGACCGTCGCCGACGCCCGCGGCGTCACCGCCCGCGTCCAGCTCACCGGCATCCCCGCGGACGGCAGGACCCACACCGTCGCGGTCGACACCGCCGCCCTCGCCGGGCCCGGCGGCGTGCTGAGCTACCCCCTGTCGGTCCGCGCCCTCCACTACTCCTACGACGACAACGGGTACAGCGGGCCCCTCGATCTGACCCTGGAGCACGTCCGGGGGGAAGGGACCGGCGACGCCGCGATGCCCGCCGGAGCGCGCTGGGACGTCTTCGCCGAGCCGGCGGACCCCGCCCACCCGTCGCGCCCGAAGCTGGGGAAGGGCCCCGGGCTCGCCGAGATCGCGATCCCCGCGAGCCCGCCCGGCGAGGTCGTGTTCGGCAGCCTCCGGCTCGCCAGCGGGACGAACGTCCACGCGGTGCTCGGCACCGGCGCGCCACCGTCCCACGGCGACCAGAACGAGCACCTCCAGCCGGTCGTGCCGGGCATCATCACCGGCGCCGCCGCGTCCCGCGCGAAGGTCGGCGTCGGCGCCACCCTCACCCTGAGCACCGTCGACGGGGACCAGCCCGTCAAGGTCATCGGCATCGTCAGCGCGCTGCCCACGACCACGCCCGGCGCCCCCGGCGTCCTCGTCGACCTGCCCACCCTCGTGCAGGAGCGGCTCGCCGCCGGACGCGCCGGCCCCGACAGCACCCGGCCCGGCGAATGGTGGGCGTCTGTCCGCGGCGACCGCACCGGACCCGCCGCCAAGGCCGCCGGCGCGCACCGCGAATGGGGCGAGGTGACCGGCGACCGCGCCGCGCTCCGCTCCCGGCTGCGCGACGCGCCGCTCGGCGCCGCGCTCCAGGGCGCGCTCGTCCTCGGCTTCGGCTCCGCGCTCGCCTTCGCCGTCATCGCGTTCGTCGTGAACGCCGCCGTCACCGCCGGGCAGCGGTCCCGCGAGTTCGCGGTGCTGCGCGCCCTCGGCGTCCATCCCCGCCAGGTCACCGGGATGCTCGCCGTCGAGCAGGCGTTCCTCGTCGTGCTCGGCCTCGCCGGCGGCACCGCGCTCGGCCTGATCGTCGCGCGGCTGGTCGTCCCGCACCTGGTCGTCGGGGTGCAGGCCACCAAGCCCTACCCGCCGGCCGTCCTGATCGTCCAGTGGCCGCTGGTCGCGGCGATGCTCGCCGGGACGGCCGCCGTCCTCGGGCTCGTGCTGCCGCCGGTCATCCGGGTCCTGCGCCGCCGCGACGTCGGCGCCGGACTGCGCGCGGGGGAGGAATGATGCGCCGAGCCCTGCACGCCGGGCCCTGGCTCCGGCTGGCCCGCACGCAGTGGGCGCCGCTGGCCGCGCTCGCCGCGCTGACGCTGGTGACGGCGGTGCTGGCGGTCGCCGTCCCGGCCGCGACCGCCGCCGGGTACGACCGCTACGCCACCGTCACCGTCGGCACCGACTCCGACCTGAGGGTGGTCGGCAAGGCGAAGGGCACCGCCGCCTCCAGCGCCGTCCCGAACGAGGGCGCGCTCACCGCCAACGCGTTCACCTGGCAGCAGCTCCTCCCCGGCGCGCTGCGGACCGTCACGGGCCCGCCCGAGGCGTCCGTCGCCCTGGACTCCCCGCAGAAGATCGCCGGGCGGTTCACCGAACCGCGGGAACTGGCCCTCGGCTGGGACCCGGGGGCCGACCAGCGCATCATGATCACCGCCGGGCGCCCGCCGGTGAACCAGCCTCCGCTGAACCCCGGCGCCTCCACGCCGGAGATCCAGGTGATGGTCGCCCAGCGGTACGCCGACGCCATGGGCTACAAGGTCGGCGACCGGCTCGACCTCTCCGACAAGGACATCCCCGACCCGCTGCACGTCCGCATCGCCGGGCTCTACGCGCCGATGAACCCCCGCGACGCCTACTGGGCGTCGCGCACCTCGCTGCTCCAGCCCACCGAGCGGATCCTCGGCAGCGACGGCACCAGGACCGCGCACGGCACCGCGCTGACGGACGCCGGCGGCTACACCATGATCGCCGCCGACTCCCGGCGGGGCTTCACCTTCACCTGGCGGTTCCCGGTGCGGACCGGTTCGGTCGACACCGGCCGCGCGCGCGCCATCGCCGCCGACCTCGACTCCTACAGCGCCGCGGTGCAGGGCCACGCCGGACTGTTCGCGTGCACGGTGGAGACCCCGCTGGAAGCCCGGCTCGGCGCCTTCCTCGGCCGGCTCCGCACCGCGCAGTCCGTTCTCGGGATGGCATTGGCGGGGCTGCTCGCCGTCGGCGCCGGGGTGCTGCTGCTCGCCGCCGGCCTCCTCGGTGAACGGCTCCGGCCCGTCCTCGGCACGATGCGCGCCCGCGGCGCCTCGCTCCGCCAGCTCGCGCGGTACGCCGGGGGCCTCACCGCCCTCGCCGTCGTGCCCGCCGCGGCGCTCGGCACCGCAGCCGGGCTCCTGCTCGACACCGGGCCGCCCCAGGCGAGCTCGTTCGCCGCGGTCGCCGCGCTGGTCGCGGTCGTGCTCGCGCTGTCCGGCGCGATGGTGCTGCGCGAACGCGGCGGCGGCCTCGGCTCCGCCGGCGGCGCCCGCCGCGACGACTTCACCACCGCGCGCCCGTCGCCGCGCCGCCTCGTCCTGGACCTGCTGCTCGCCGTCGTCGCGGTCGCGGGTGTCGTGGTGCTGCGGCAGCGCGGCGGCGCGTCCGGCGACGATCCGCTCGTCGCGGCCGTCCCCGTGCTGCTCGGCGCCGCGCTTGGCATGCTCGTCCTGCGCGCCTACCCGTACCTGCTGCGCGCCGCCGCGCCGCTGCTGCGCCGGGGCCGCGGCGCCGTCTGGTTCGTCGGCCTCGCGCGCGCGTCCCGGCAGAGCGTGGTCGGCGCGCTGCCGCTGGTCATCCTGCTGCTCGCCGCCGCCGTCGCCGGATTCAGCGCGACCGTGGACACGGCGCTGCGGCACGGGCAGGTCCGCGCCTCCTACAGCGTCGTCGGCGGCGACGTCCGCATCGGCTCCACCGGCCTCGACCCGGGCGTGGTCGCCAAAGCGCGCGCGGTCAAGGGCGTCACCGCCGTCGTCCCGGCCCGGGTCGTCCCGCAGGTCACCGGGCCGGGCGAGCCCGCCCCCATCACCGTCGTCGGCATCGACCTCGACGCCTACCGCGCGGCGTTCCCCGGCGTTCCCGGCATCCCGGACGCGTCGCACGGGCAGCTCGTCTCGCCCGGCGCCGCCGGGATCCTCGATTCGGGATCCCGGGCGGTCACCCTCAGCAGCCACTACATCGACCCGTTCCGGTTCAAGCCGGACGCGACGATCGAGCGGTTCCCGTCCATGGACACCGGATCCGCCTTCGTGGTCGTCCCGTACAAGACGTTCGGATCCGGCAACTACCCCACGGAGCTCTTCGTCAGAGGGGACCACGTCGACGTCGCCGCGCTGCGCAAGGTGCTCGACGCCGCCGCCCCCAAGGGCGCCCCCAGGGACGTGCAGCTGCGCCGCGACGTCCTGCACGGCATGACCGCCGTCCCTATGGTCGACCTCGTGCACCGCACGTTCCGGAACGCGGCCCTGATCGGCGGCGCGTACGGGCTGCTCGCCGTCCTGCTCGTCCTGGTGGTCGGCGCGCGCGCACGCGGACGGACCGTCGCGCACCTGCGCGTCCTCGGCCTGAACCGGCGGCAGAGCCGCGCCCTCGCGCTCGTCGAGATCGCCCCGGTGCTGCTGTGCGCGGTCGCCGCCGGCTGGGTCCTCGGGCTGCTGCTGCCGGAGATCACCGGTCCCGTCGTCGACCTGCGCTCGTACACGTCCGGGTTCACCGCGACCGGCCACACGCCCGGCCTCGCCGCGCTGCTGGGGCTGCTGGCCGCGCTGCTGCTCGCCGCCGCGGCGGCCCTCGCCGTCGACCGCGCCTTCGACCGCCCGGCCCTGGGCGACGTCCTGAGAACGGGGGACTGAGATGAGCGAAGCGAACCGGGGAGCGCGGGGGCCGTGCCCCCGCATGGAGGCGGAGCCGTGGTAGACGCACCGGACCTGGCGGAACTCGAACGCCGCGCCGTCGAACGCGGCCCCGCCTACGGCGAGGGCGCGCACATCGTCTGCGACAACCTCGTGCGCATCTACAAGAGCGAGGGCATCGAGGTCGTCGCGCTGCAGGGCCTGGACCTCCTCGTCGACCCGGGGGAGCTGATCGCCCTCGTCGGCGCGTCCGGGTCCGGCAAGTCCACGCTGCTGAACATCCTGTCCGGGCTGGACGTGCCGACCGCCGGCGTCGCCCGCGTCGCCGGGTCCGACCTGCTCACCATGTCCGCGAAGGAGCGGCTCGCGTTCCGCCGCGAGCAGGTCGGGTTCATCTGGCAGCAGACCGCCCGCAACCTCCTGCCGTACCTGACCGCCGTGCAGAACGTCGAGCTGCCGATGCGGTTCGCCGGGCGGTCCCGGCGCGAGCGCGCCACCCGGGCCGCCGACCTGCTCGGCATGCTCGGCGTCGGCGACTGCGCGGGCCGCCGCCCCGCGGAGCTGTCCGGCGGCCAGCAGCAGCGGATCGCGATCGCTGTCGCGGTCGCCAACGAGCCGCACGTCGTGCTCGCCGACGAGCCGACCGGCGAGCTCGACACCGCCACCGCCGCCGAGGTGTTCGCCGCGTTCCGCCGGGTCAACCAGGAGTTCGGCACCACCACGGTGATCGTCACGCACGACGCCGGCGTCTCCGAGCGGGTGGACCGCACCGTCGGCATCCGCGACGGCCGCACCAGCAGCGAGGTCCGCCGCCGCGACGCCTCGGACGGCACCCGCACCGCCGAGGAGTACGCCGTCCTCGACCGGGCCGGACGCGTCCAGCTCCCGCGCGGCTTCACCGAGGCGCTGGACATGCGCGAGCGCGTGCGGCTGGCGCTGGAGGACGACCACGTCGGCGTCTGGCCCGACCGGTCCCGCGAGGAGGACGCATGACCGAGCCGATGGTCGCCGTCGACGGCCTGGTCCGCACCTACCGCGCCGGGAAGGTCGAGGTGCCCGCGCTGCGCGGCGCCTCGTTCCGGATCGAGCCCGGCGAGCTCGTCGCGATCCGGGGCCGGTCCGGGTCCGGCAAGACGACGCTGCTGAACCTGATCGGCGGCCTGGACACCGCGGACGGCGGCACCGTCCGCGTGGACGGCCGGGAGATCGGCGCGCTGTCGGAGGACGACCTGCTCGCGCTGCGCCGCGACGACATCGGCTTCGTGTTCCAGTCGCACGGCCTGATCCCCGTGCTGTCCGCCGCCGAGAACGTCGAGGTCCCGCTGCGGCTGACCCGGACCGCGCCGGCCGAGCGGGACGAGCGCGTCCGGCTGCTGCTCGCGCTCGTCGGCCTCGCCGACCACGCCGCGCAGCGCCCCTACGAGCTGTCGGGCGGGCAGCAGCAGCGCGTCGCGATCGCCCGAGCCCTCGCCAACCGGCCCCGCCTCCTGCTCGCCGACGAGCCGACCGGCCAGCTCGACTCCGAGACCGCCGCCGCGATCATGCCGCTGCTGCGCGCGATCGTCGCCGGCGAAGGCGTCACCGTGCTGGTCGCCACGCACGACCAGGCGCTGCTGTCGGAGGCCGACCGCGTCCTGAACCTGGAGGACGGCAAGATCAGCGAAGCGCCGGTGCCCGCGGCGGGGTGATCCGCGGCGGGGCGGGGCGTCGGGACGGCGTGTCCGGCCGGTTGCCGGAAGCGGGGCGAGGGCAGGATCTCGGTGGAGTCAGGGACGGGAGGTGCGGTGTGGCGACCGTGGTGCTGGTGGGGACGCTCGATACCAAGGGCGCGGAGTACGCGTGGCTGCGCGACCGGCTCCGCGAGCTGGGCTGCGAGGTCGTCCTCGTGGACGCCGGGGTCGGCGAGCCGGCGGCGGACGTCGCGGCCGACGTGCTCGCGGAACGGGTCGCCGAGGCGGGCGGCACGACGATCGCGGCACTGCGCGGCGCCGGGGACCGGGGCGCGGCCGTCACGGCGATGGGCGAGGGCGCGGCCGTCGTCCTCGCCCGGCTGGTCGCCGAAGGGCGGGCCGACGCGGTCCTCGCGGTCGGCGGGAGCGGCGGGTCGTCGATCGCGGCGCGCGCCGTCCGGGACCTGCCGATCGGGCTGCCGAAGCTGATCGTGTCGACGATGGCGTCCGGGGACGTGGCGCCGTACGTCGGCGCGAAGGACGTGACGATGACCTACAGCGTCGTCGACATCGCGGGCGTGAACCGGGTGTCGCGGCTGATCCTCGGGAACGCGGCGGCAGCGGCGGCGGGCATGGCGAAGGCCCGCGCCGACGCGCCGCCGGAGCCCGCGGACGAGCGGCCCCTCGTCGCGGCGTCGATGTTCGGCGTGACGACCCCGGCGGTGGACGCGGCGCGCGAGCGGCTCGGCGACCTCGGCTACGAGGTGCTGGTCTTCCACGCGACCGGTGCCGGAGGGCGCGCGCTGGAGGGCCTCGTCGACAGCGGCCTCATCGCGGGCGTCCTCGACCTCACGACGACGGAGCTGGCGGACGACCTGGTCGGCGGCGTCCTGTCGGCCGGCCCGGACCGGCTCACCGCGGCGGGACGGCACGGGATCCCGCAGGTCGTGGCGCCGGGCGCGCTGGACATGGTGAACTTCGGCCCGCGCGACACCGTCCCGGAGCGGTTCGCCGGCCGCAACCTGTACGTGCACAACCCGACCGTGACGCTGATGCGGACGACGCCGGACGAGATGGCGGAACTCGGGCGGCGGGTCGCGGCGAAGCTCGCCGCCGCCACCGGGCCGACCGTGCTGTTCCTCCCGCTCGGCGGCGTGTCCGCGCTCGACGTGCCCGGCATGCCGTTCCACGACCCGGACGCCGACGCCGCCTGCTTCGCCGCGATGGACGGCGCCGTCGCGACGGAGCGGCTGGACGTCGACATCAACGACCCGTCGTTCGGCCGCGCGATGGCCGACCGGCTGCACGAGCTGATCACGGAGCACGGGCCGCACGCGGGACACGAGGCGAACGCGGGGCACGAGGCATCCGCCGGACACGAGTCGAACGCAGGACACCGGACGAACGCCGGACACGAGACGAACGCAGGGGGAGCGCAGTGAACCGTCAGACCGTCCTGGAACGCCTGCGCGCGTCGGTCGCGCGGGGCAAGCCGGTGATCGGCGCCGGAGCGGGCACGGGCCTGTCCGCGAAGTGCGCGGAGGCCGGCGGCGTCGACCTGATCATCATCTACAACTCGGGCCGCTACCGGATGGCGGGCCGCGGCTCCCTCGCGGGCCTGCTGCCCTACGGGGACGCCAACCAGATCGTCGTCGAAATGGCGTCCGAGGTGCTGCCTGTCGTCCGGGACACCCCCGTCCTTGCGGGCGTGTGCGGCACCGACCCGTTCCGGGTGATGCCCGTCTTCCTCGACCAGCTGAAGGCGATGGGGTTCGCCGGGGTGCAGAACTTCCCGACCGTCGGCCTCTACGACGGGGTGTTCCGGCAGAACCTCGAAGAGACCGGCATGGGCTACGACCTCGAAGTGGAGATGGTCCGGCTCGCCCACGAACGCGACCTCGTCACCGCCCCCTACGTCTTCGACGAGGACTCGGCGCGGGCGATGGCGGAGGCCGGCGCGGACGTCCTCGTCCCGCACGTCGGGCTCACCACCAAGGGCAGCATCGGCGCCGGCACCGCCCTGACGCTGGACGAGGCGGTCGCGAAGGTGCAGGCCATGAGGGACGCGGCGGCCGAGGTCCGCGACGACGTGCTCGTCCTGTGCCACGGCGGCCCCATCGCCGAACCGGACGACGCCGCCTACGTCCTGTCCCGCACCGAGGGCGTCGTGGGCTTCTTCGGGGCCTCCTCGGTCGAACGGCTGCCGACCGAGCGGGCCATCACCGAGCAGGTGGCCGCCTTCAAGAAGCTGGAGATCTGAATGCACGTGACGCCCGGCGACGTGTCCACGATGGCGTTCGACTGGGGTTCGATCAAGTGGTTCGTCACCCCGTCCACCGTCGAGGGTGCGGGCAGCACCCTCGGCGAGGTGATCGTCAACCCCGGCAAGGGGCACGCGCGGCACAACCACCCGAACGCCGAGGAGGTCATCTACGTCGTCTCCGGCGAGGCGGAGCAGATGGTGGACGACGGCGAGCCGTTCACGATCCGCGAGGGCGACGCCGTCCACATCCCGAAGGGCGCGTGGCACTCCACCTACAACACGACGTGGCGGCCGCTCCGCCTCATCGTCACGTACACGCCGGGCGGCGAGGAGAAGGCCCTCGAAGGCGCGCCCGACTTCTGCCTCCACGAGGCCGGGACCGTCCCGGAATGGCGCCAGGCCTGACCGGAGTGGCGCTCGGCCTGACCGGAGTGGCGCTCGGCCCGACCGGAGTGGCGCCGGGCCTGAGCCGCCGTTCCGGGACGCGGGGGAGCGCTACCCGTCGGCGAAGGAGCAGTCCGCCGGGTGGTCCGGCGCCTGGATCGCGCCGGTGGGGATCTCCAGCGGAGCCGCCTTGACCGTGTAGCCCTTCAGCCAGCGGCCGTCCGGGCCCGCACTGGCCGGGCTGAACGGCGCGGGCCCGCCGCCCATCTGCTGGCACTGCGGGTACACCACGCCCCACGAGAAGCCCATCCGGTCGAACCGGTGGCCGCGCGGCGACTGGTAGAAGGTCAGGTTGGCCCGCTTCTCGTTCGGCGGGATGCCGTGCTCGTCGTCCTGCCGGATGCCCGACACGACCGCCACCGGCCCGGACGCCATCAGGTAGTCGACCTTGATCGTCCCCCAGTGGTGCGTGGACGGCCCGCCCGGCGCGTCCGGAGCGAAGTGGTCGAACCGGACCGTCCCGCGGGCGGCGCCCATGACCATCTTGCCGTTGACGAACTTCCACGGCCCGCCGTGCGCGTCCACGACGAACCGCCGGTACGGGTACTCCGGATCGCCCGGGTACTTCAGCCAGGCGTCGCCGGTGACGTGCGACTCGCGCGGGGCGGGCGCGCCGCCCTCCTGCGCCATAGCCGTCCCGCCGCCGACCGCGCCGGCCGCCACGAGAGCGGCCGCCGCGACCGCGATCTTCCGATGCGACATATGGGGTCTCCCTTCGCCGCGGGCGCCCGTCGCCCGCGTCCCCAACGTCGCAGCCGCCGCGGGCCCCGGACCTCCCCCGCGCGGCCGAAGCCGCTGCCCCTCAGGGGCCGTCCGGCCTCCCCCGCGCGGGGGTCACGCGACCTTGCCGCGGACGTAGACCCACGCGTCGTCGTGCCGGACGAACCGGCTGATCTCGTGCATGACCCCGTCCTGGCCGCCGGCCGTGTAGTGCGCCCGGAACTCCACGACGCCCTTGGCGTCGCCGGGACCGCCGTCCTCGGTCCGGACGATCTCCAGCCGCGTCCACCGCGTCCCGGGATCGGTGTCGACGCGCTCCGGCCGCGTCGCCGGATGCCAGCTCTCCAGCAGGTACGCCTCGTCCCGGACGGCGAACGCGCTGAACCGCGACCGCATCAGCTCCTCGGCCGTCCGCGCCGCCGCCTCGCCCCGGTGCAGCCGGCCGCAGCATTCCCCGTACGAGGCCCCCGTCCCGCAAGGGCACTTCTTCGCCATGCGGCGATTCTCCCGCAGCCGCGCGGCGGTCCCCGCCTGACGTCCGGCTATTCCGCTTCATGGCGGGTAAAGGGACGAACATGCACAAAGAGCATGAGGACGACCTCGTCGAGTCACAGGGGGTGAACGCGGGCGGGCCCGTGGACGCCCCGCCGTCCGGCGCGAAGCCCGACGACCCCGCTCCCGAGCCGCCGGAGGAGCCGCTCACCGCCGGAACACTCGACGACGAGATGGTCGGGCTCCCCGCCCAGAAGCCCGGATACCCGGGCCAGCAGCGCTCGATCGACACCAGCTGAGCAGAGCACCGCGCCGGACCTCGCCCGGGGACGAGCTCACCGCCGCCGGAGCGCCACCGCCACCCGACCGCCGCCGCCGGATCGCCCTCGCTGGGACCGGCCAGGCACGAGCGCCGGCCGGCGGGAGGCCCGGTGGCCGAGCGCCCGGGGCGGGGGGCGGGGCGGGGCTCGGGGTGCGCCGCCGCTGGCGG